>NZ_JBSXNH010000093.1:0-37057 GCF_056857535.1 Vreelandella sp. L-25 | reverse complement strand
CGTGGGAGATTAAGAGCAGAGAGTGCGCATTCCATCAGGGCCAGATAGCAGCGCTATCATCAAAGGCCGGATATAAGCGTGCAGTCCTCATCCGTGTCCATCTCGTGGCTTGCTTGCTCAACGGGATGGGTCCATATAAGGGAGCTTCAGCTCGCGATGATGAGGGCACCACTGCTGCGGCAGGCTAAGGGCGGCTTTCGCCGCCGTCGCCCAATAAATTGGCCTCCCACTTCTTTTGTTAAGGCGCTTCGCTACCCATCATCTCAATGAGGCGTTCTTGGCTGGGGAGGCCTTGGATTCGGTCAATACGCACAGTGCCGCCTTCAGCCTCACGTTGGAAAGCGCTGGTGGGGGTGGCGTAGAGGCCTAGCTCTTCAAAGAGCTGGTTGTTGGCATATACCTGCTCTTCGATATCCCGTGGCTGTGCGCTGGGGGAGAGCTCATCACCTTCACTGTGACGGTGCAGGGCAGCGGAGGGGTCGTCAGCGCCGAGAATGGTAGCGGCTAACGCAGGGCTATTGGGGGCGAGAATACCGACCATAATATGGCGTAGCTGAACCTCACCAGCCTCTACCCAGGGGCGTGTTTGTTGCCACAGCTGACGGCAGTAAGGGCAGTTGGCGTCGGTGAAGGTGTAGATGACGCGTGGGGCATCCGGGTCGCCATCCTGAATCCAGCGGCTCTCTTCAAGCAGCTTCCAGGTTTCGGCCTCTAAGGGTGCCCGTACGTGCTCGTCAAGCTGTGCCTCAGTCATGTCGCTGCCTTCGCTGTCTACCAGCGTGCCAATAATGGCGTGTTCTCCATCAGGTGTTAAATAAATCGCCATATCTTGCCCTTGCACGCTGGCCCCAAAGCCGCGCATTCCGCCCGGCGCATCAAACTGCCCATGGATCGTTAAGCCCTGGTTGGCCAGCGCCTGCACAGGCGCTGGTAGCTCGTCGGCATGGCTGGCTGCCGCTGCGCTACCCAGCGCGGCAAGTAAAGCGAAACGGCCAACATGGGGTAAGAAAACACGTTGCATAGCACTATCCTTATGAAAACGGCTTGGTGTGGGTGCCGCGAGGCAAAATATATTAGCGAATACGCGAAAGGCCATCTTGCAAAGTGGCGCGGGAAAGCTCGCCAAAATGGGTGCTCACGAGCTGTCCATCCGCGTTGTAGTAAAGCGTTGTGGGCATGGCATGGGCTCCGGTGGTTTGACCCAGGGCATTGCTCGGGTCTTGCCATACATTCTTCAAATCAAAGCCGTGTTCGCTCATAAACGCATGAATGTGTTGAAGGCTTTCACCTTGGTTAACGAACACAAAGGTAATGTCCTGCGCTTGTTGCTGGGCCTCTTCAAACACCGGCATTTCACGAATACATGGCGGGCACCAACTTGCCCATAGGTTCACCACCATGGGCTTTTGCTCCTGCTGAGCAAGTTGGGGCAGGGTAATAGGCTCGCCGTTGAGCGTAGCAAGCGGAGTAGTGGGCAGTGGGCGTGCCTGCTGTTCGATCAGTAGCGTACTGCCAGCTGTCAAGCCCCAGGCTAAACCGCCTACCAAAAGCGCCCCGGCAAGCGGTACTCGTTGGCGCGGTGAGCGCCATATTGCCCATCCAGCGTAGCTAAGGCCCGCCACTATACCACCGAGTATATCGAAGCCGCCATCGCGAATATCTAAGCGCGATAGCATGCTGTCATAGTCGCTCCAGTAACGCACAACAAAGACGAGGCGTGCGGCCACCAGCGCCACAAATAGCAGGGTAAATAACGTATCGCTGACCGCCACGCGATGCCGCTGGCCAATAAGCGCACCCGCTAGCAGGGCCAGTAAAAAGGCAAATCCAATCATCAATTGATGCAGACTAAACCCCATGGGGCCAATCGCAACACTTTGCTGCAACATAGTCACTCACGCTTTCACCAGTGGTTTAGCGTAAGTGTGTCAGAACAAGATTATTTAACGATTATCTCTCGTTGCCCTGAGTCGTTATGTCGCAAGCCTTATGCTTCAGCAGCCAGCCAGCGGACGGCATAGGGCGGCAGTGTTTCTTCGTGGTGAGCTGTCAGCGGGTCTAGCGGCTGCCAGTGGTACTGGGTAAGCGCTTGGTTCAGGGCATCGCCTGCGTGAGCGAGATCAAACTTAACATCGGTGACGTTATACAGCGCGAGTAGGCGTCGCCCGTTACGGAGTGGCCCGCGCTCAATGGCTAGCAGCTCGGGTGGCGTTTCTATCACGCGCTGCGGGGCGTTGGGGTGAAAGCAGGGCTCTTGGCGACGCTGCACTAGTAGCCGGTGCAGGGCATGGAAAACGTCATGGGTGGGGGTGGAAGGGCTCTCCAGCAGCAGTGCCAGCTCATCAAGCTGCCAGCGGCGACGGTTAATCGAGCGTAAGCGGCCGCTGCGCTCCACACCTTCGACATCATTTAGCGTGCCGGTGAGCGTATGGATATAGAGTGCGGGTATTCCTTGTAGGCTGAGCATGATCGCTTGGCTGCATAGAAAGCGCGCAATTTGCCACGGGTCTGGCCCGCGGCGGGTGCCGCACATGGCCTCAAACCAGGTAATGTTAATTTCGTAGGGTGTGTCGCTGCCATCAGGGTTGCTGCGCATGCTGACAAAGCCACCAAAACGATGCATCAGTTCCAGCAGTGCGTCGCGTTCATGGTCAGGCAACAGGCCTTCTAACGGCCGTACGCCAATACCGTCGTGGCTCGCGGTGAAGTTTAAGTAGGTGCACTGTTCAGGCAGCACCGGCAAGCTGTTTAACCACGTTTGTATCGTCGTCGCTTCGCCGCGGGTGAGGGTGTGCAGCAGCAGGGGCGGCAGGGCGAACTGGTACACCATGTGGGCTTCATCGGGCGCGCCTTTCGCTAATCGCTCCAAGCCAAAGTAGCTGATGTTTTCGGCATGGGGCACGTTGGTTTCGGTGATCAGCAGCGTGCCGGGGGCTATTTCATCCACGATGGCGCGAAGTAAGCGCACAACGGTATGGGTTTCCGGCAGGTGAATGCAGGAGGTGCCCAATCGCTTCCACAAAAACGCCACCGCGTCCAAGCGAATAATGCGCACCCCTTGCTGTAGGTAGAACAGCAGAATACCCACGAACTCTAACAACACATCCGGGTTTTCGAAGTTGAGGTCTATTTGGTCTTCCGAGAAAGTCGCCCACACGTGGCGCGTACCCCGGCGCGTAGAGATCGGCACTAGAAGTGGGCTACTGCGCGGGCGGGTGACTTGGGAGACATCGGTATCCGGATCCACTTCGATAAAGTAGTCGCGACCGGGCAGGCTGCCGGTCAGGTAATCCACAAACCAGAGCGACTCTCTGGAGACATGGTTCAGCACTAAATCAGCCATCAAGTCATAGTGGCTGGCTAGCGTTTGGATATGCGCCCACTCGCCCAGCTCGCTATTGACCTCGCGGTAGTGAATCACCGAAAAGCCGTCGTCGCTGCTCCAGGGGAAAAAGGGCAGTACGTGAACCCCGCTAATGGCATCCCCCAGATAGCTCTGTAGAAAAGTATCCAGCACCGCTAAAGGCGGCGTACCTTCATCCAAGATGGAGTCACCGTAACAAATGACCCACTGATCTTTTTCGCTCCATGTTGGTGCGTCGTGGCCCGCCGTGTTAGCGGGTGGGGAAGCCGTCGAGGCGGTACGAAAATTCGCAAGATGCTGGCCAATACGCCGCTGTACTTCCCCCGCACGGGGGCCATACAGGTGGGTAAGGTAGTGGTGAACGGTCTGCTCGAAAGGGGTCATAAAGGGCGTCCTATAAATCAACCTTCGACAAACGCTGCAGCTTGTGTGCCAAATCGTTACAATACCGTGTTGATACGCGTTGTATAACACAGCTACGCCGTAAGGGCAGCGATAAGGCTGCCGCTGACAATAGGCGATAAAACAGTTTATAAAATGGCGAATAACGGGCAGGGCATGAAGCCTTGTAGCGTTTTTTATTCGTATAGGCTGACACGCTGCACGCACAGCTACTAGTGCGTACTGATAATAGGTTGACTGCCATGCATTGCCCTTTTTGTGGTGCAAATGATACCCGAGTGACAGATTCCAGGCTGGTGGCGGAAGGCGACCAGGTGCGCCGCCGCCGTCAGTGTGCCAACTGCCAAGAGCGTTTTACGACTTATGAAACCGCTGAGCTGATTATGCCGCGGGTCGTAAAATCCGACGGCTCTCGCGAGAGCTTTAATGAGGCGAAACTACGCGACGGTATGCTGCGCGCGCTGGAAAAGCGCCCGGTAAGTGCTGAAGCGATTGAAGTGTCGGTGGAGCGTATTCGCCAGACGCTGCGCGCCCGTGGCGACCGTGAAGTCAACGCGCGTGAGATTGGTGAAGCGGTGATGAAAGCGCTGCGTAGCTTGGATCAAGTGGCCTATATTCGTTTCGCCTCGGTATATCGTAAATTTCAGGATTTAGACGAGTTCCGGGCGGAAATCGACCGCCTCTCCCAAGAGCCCACGGATGAGCCAGAGGGCAGTGGGACACAGCACGGAGCATCGTAATGGGTGAATTCTCCACCGCCGACTATCGCTACATGGCTCGCGCTATCCAGCTAGCCAAACGCGGGCTTTATACCACCGACCCCAACCCCAGGGTGGGGTGTGTGATGGTGCACTTTGATGGCAGCGCGGAAGGCAGCATTGTGGGTGAGGGATACCATGTGCGTGCGGGAGAACCCCATGCAGAAATTCACGCCCTAAAGGCGGCAGGCAGCGCCGCCCAGGGTGCCACCGCTTATGTCACGCTAGAGCCTTGCTCACATACCGGGCGAACAGGGCCCTGCGCGGTGGCGCTGGCGCAAGCGGGTGTTGCGCGCGTGGTGGTGGCGATGGGGGACCCTAATCCCCAGGTCAGCGGTGGCGGTATTGAGTATTTGAAAGCAGCAGGCATTCAGGTGCAGGTAGGCCTGTTGGAAGCAGATGCCCGGGCGCTGAATCCGGGCTTTATTTCCCGTATGGAGCGTCAGCGCCCCTTTGTGCGGCTGAAAATGGCGATGAGCTTGGATGGCCGTACCGCCATGGGGTCGGGGGAGTCCCAGTGGATTACCGGCCCGCAAGCGCGCACCCAAGTGCAGCGGCTGCGCGCCCGCTCAAGCGCTATTCTGAGCGGCGTGGAATCTATCATTATGGATGATTCACGCTTAACGCTGCGTGCCGACCAACTGGCACTGGATAACGCCGCCGAGATCGTGCAGCGCCAGCCGCTAAGAGTGATCTTGGATTCGCGCCTTCGTTTACCGCTTGCCGCGGCCTGCCTACGAGAGCCAGGGCGCACGCTGATTATCACCACCGATCAGCATAGCGAAGAGAAACGGCGTAAACTGGCGGCGGCGGGTGCTGAGATTCAGGTGCTTCCTGCCGAAGGGGGCCGGATTGCGCTGGCTGACATGCTGCGTTGGCTGGCAGATAATGAGCAGGTTAACGAGCTGTTGGTAGAGACCGGCGCAACGCTAGCGGGAGCGGTACTGGAGGCGGATTTAGTCGACGAGCTGCAGCTATTTGTCGCTCCTACGCTATTAGGCGGTGAAGCAAGGCCACTATTTGCACTGCCGGGAATTACCCAGATGGCCGATCAGAAACGCTTGACGATTAAAGAGTCGCGAACCGTTGGGCAAGACTGGTGGATTACCGCCACCCCTCACGCTGACTAGCGCAAGCCGTCATTGCAAGGTACCCTGACGCCCGAAATCGCATACGATGCGACCACATTTTTTGGAGATTCCATGGCGCACTCCTCTTCTGAGGGCTTATCCCCTATCGCTGAGCTGGTGGACGATATTCGCCAGGGCAAAATGGTGATTCTCATGGATGATGAGGATCGCGAGAATGAAGGTGATATCATCATGGCCGCCGAAATGGTGAAGCCTGAGCATATCAACTTCATGGCACGATACGCGTGCGGCTTGATCTGTATGCCGATGACCCGTGAGCGCTGCGAGCAGCTCAACTTGCCGCTGATGGTACGGGACAATGGCTCAGGCTTTGGCACCAAGTTCACGCTCTCTATTGAGGCAGCCGAAGGCGTCACGACCGGTATTTCAGCGGCTGACCGCGCGCGCACTGTGCAGGCAGCCGTTGCGCCGAACGCTAAACCGTCGGATATCGTTCAGCCAGGGCATATTTTCCCGCTGATGGCCGAGCCGGGCGGCGTGCTTCGCCGTGCCGGTCATACGGAGGCGGCCTGTGATTTGGCAGCGCTGGCAGGCTTTGACCCCAGCGGTGTGATTTGTGAAATTATGAACGATGACGGCAGTATGGCGCGTCGTCCGGAACTGGAAGTGTTTGCGAAGACGCATGGCATTAAGATGGGCACCATTGCCGATCTGATCCACTACCGTATTGTGAACGAGCAAACGGTGGACCATATAGAAACCTCTCAGGTGTCGACCGTTCACGGCAAGCTTGCGCTACATGTGTTCCGTGATCGCATTCAAGGTGCGCACCATTTGGCGCTGGTAAAAGGGCAGCCGACGCCAGAGCAGGCCACCACCGTACGCGTGCACCTTGCCGATACGCTGCGCGACGTGATGGGCTTAATGAAGGGTGAGCAGTGTCGGTGGGATGCCAACCGCGCTATTCATGAAATTGCCCAAGCCCAGGCCGGTGTGTTCGTACTGATTGATGATGGGCGTCCTAATCAAGATTTGAAAGACCAGCTAGATATCTTTCTGGATCGCGTACGCCAGCCGCGTACCAGCGACTCAGACGGTTCTGGCAACTACTTAACGATTGGTACTGGCTCGCAGATTCTGCGCCACTTAGGCGTTGGTAAAATGCGGCTACTCAGCTCTCCGTGGAAATTCTCAGCGCTCTCTGGGTTTGGTCTTGAAGTAGTCGAGCGCCTGGGGCCCAATGACACGGCGTATGAGCCAACTTTTCAGCAGGAATAAATTGATGCAACCCCTTTCGCAAATTGAAGGCACTTTTGTAGACGTTGATGGACGCTATGTCATCGTGGTGGGCCGCTTTAATCACCACGTGGTCGATAGCTTGGTGGAAGGTGCCGTCGATAGCCTGACACGCCACGGTGTGGATGTGGAAAATATCCATATCGTTCATGTGCCGGGCGCGTGGGAACTGCCTCTGGCCGTGAAGCGTGTACTCAATGTGATGAAGCCGGATGCGGTGATTGCCCTCGGTGCGGTCATTCGTGGCGGCACGCCACATTTTGAGTACGTGGCGGGTGGCTGCAACACGGCTATTAACCATCTCCAACTTGAGTTTGATACGCCCGTAGCCAATGGCGTATTAACCGTTGAGTCTATTGAGCAAGCCATTGAGCGTGCAGGCACCAAAGCCGGTAATAAAGGCACCGAAGCGGCGATGGCCGCGATGGAAATGGTGTCTCTACTGCGCGCGTTGCCGGTAGGAGACTCTCAATGAGCGAGCGTCGTGAGCGCAAGCCCTCTGCGGCACAGCAGGGGCGTCACGCCGCAAGGGAGTTAGCGGTACAGGGGCTTTACCAGTGGCAGATGACCGGTAAGTCCATTACCACGATTGAAGCTGAGTTTCGTAGCCAAGTGGCTGACGATGACTTAGAAGATCATGAGAACTGGGTAAAGGTCATGGAAATCGCGGACAAAGCGCTGTTCCATGAGCTACTGCATAACACGGTGCGTTTCAAAACCGAGCTGGACCGTGAAATTGCCCCATTGCTTGATCGCCGTTTGGAAGATTTGGACGCGGTGGAGCTGGCGATTCTTCGTCTCGGCGCTTACGAGCTTTCCCGGCGAATGGAAGTGCCTTACCGCGTAGTGATTAACGAAGGCGTTGAGCTGGCAAAATCATTTGGCGCCACCGACGGCCATAAATACGTGAATGGCATTCTCGATAAGCTGGCAAACCGCTTACGAAGTGCCGAAGTCAGCGCCCGCCGCTTGTAAGCGGGCCGCCTGATCAAGCGTTTAAGGGGCCTTTGTGCTTGCCGAATTCGATCTGATTCGACGTTACTTTATGTCGCCGCAGGAGGCACAAGCGACAGATGGCGTTGCCCTAGGATGCGGCGATGACGCCACTCTATTGGTACCCCAGGCGGGGCAGCAGCTGGCGGTGAGTGTTGATACATCCGTCGTCGATGTTCACTTTCCCCACGATGCCCCCGCCTATGCGATAGGACACCGGGCGTTAGCCGTGGCACTCAGCGACTTAGCCGCGATGGGGGCTAAGTCGCGCTGGTGCTTGATGGCTATCACCTTGGATCAGCGCGCCTTTAAAGATGACACTGCCGCTGAGCAGTGGCTTGCCGATTATGCCAGCGGTTTTCACACGCTTTGCCAGCAGCACGCGACGACACTCGCTGGAGGCGATGTTACCTCTGGCGCGCTCAGCATTAGCGTCACCGTGATGGGCGAAGTGCCTACTGGCACGGCTATAACGCGTTCGGGCGCGCAGGTGGGCGATGTGGTGGCCGTGACCGGTGCATTAGGTGGCGGTGCTGGCGGGCTAGCGTTGTGGCAACAGGGTGAACGGGATCTGAAACACCCGTTGCTACAGCGCTATCTCTTGCCTCAGCCCCGGCTAAAGGCCGGCATTGCGCTACGCGGACTGGCCACAGCGGCGATGGATATCTCCGATGGCCTGCTAGCGGATCTGGCGCATCTGCGGGAAGCGTCCCAGGTAGGTGTCGCTTTGCAGCCCGACTCGCTACCCCTAGCCGAAGGATTAGCCGAAGTGCTGGGCAGCGAAGCGGCCTTAACCGCAGCGCTATCTGGCGGTGATGACTACGAACTGCTGGTGACACTACCTCCCTCCAAGGTTGCTCAAGCGCAAATGCAGCTGGCCGAGTTAGGCCTTTCGCTTAGCATTATTGGCCGCTGCACCGAAGCGCTTGGGGTGACGGGAGTGCCTGTAGAAGGGGCGACTGGCTGGCAGCATTTTCGTGGGGGTGCCCAATGAACCGAGCACCGGCGAGCGTCTGGCGGCGCCCCACCCACTTTTTTGCTTTTGGCCTAGGCAGTGGCACGGTGCCTTGGGCACCGGGCACCTTTGGTACTCTGGCTGCGATTCCTTTCTACTGGATGATGGCCGACCTGACGCTAGGCTGGTACCTAGGCATTGTGCTGGCAGCCTTTGTGGTTGGCGTATGGCTGTGCGATAAAACGTCTCATGACCTGGGGGTGCATGATCACTCAGGGATCGTATGGGATGAGTTTGTTGGTTACTGGATTACCATGGCAGCGGTTCCTTTCTCCTGGGAGGCAGCGCTGTGGGGGTTTGTGGTATTTCGCATCTTCGATGTCTTTAAGCCATGGCCCATTCGCTGGGCTGACCGTCGAGTAGCCGGTGGCTTTGGCATTATGATTGATGATGTGATGGCAGGGGTCTACGCCTGGAGTACTATGCACCTTTGGTTTTGGCTGCATTAAGTTAAGCCTGCGCATCAACTGCTATGCTGACTGTGTTGCACGCCTACTGCTTGTATGGAGAGAAGCCTTCTTGGCGAGGCTATTCAAGGAGATAGCATGCGCAAGGAACGTTTGATCGTGCCTATCCTCGCGGCCGTGGCCGTGATCTGGATGGTCGCGCAACTGCTATCCAGCGTTCTTTTTGAACGTAGCCTACGCCAAGCACTGGAAGATCTGGAGGCGCGGGGCGAGTGGCGTGTCAGTCGAATTGAGAACCACCAGGGGTGGCTAACCTCCCGTGGAGGGCTGGTTCTTTCTCCTCTTTTAGGTCGGCCTTGGCGTTTGGAACTGACCTACCGGGCCCGTCATGGTGTGCTCAGCACGGATGTTGAAGGCACCCTATTGCCGCGCTTGGATAGTGTATTGCAGAAAGCGGTGGGTGAGGTCTCGGCGCCTTCGGTGCCACGCTGGCAAGGCCGCTACCAAACGTTGAGTGGGCACACCGAACTGCGTCTGGCCCTGGCGCCCTTTGTGATTCAGCAGAGCGGGCGTGAGCTGGCGGTTCGTGGTGCTCGCGTTCGGCTAGAGGGGCTGTTTGGTGACTGGCGTTTGCGCGGGTTGCTGGAACAGCTCACGCTGACCGATGGCCTTGCCCAACTCACGCTGGGGCCAACCCAGCTAGAAAGCCGTTATACCTATATTGAAGATGCCTACCATTTTGCTCAGCGCGACCATCTGCATATTGAAAGTTTAGAGCTGCGCTATCCCGCTTACGATATTCATGTCACACCCTTAGATGTGCATAGCCATATGGAGCTGGATGAGAGTGAGTTGCGCTTGAAGGGCGAGCTGATTATTGGCGATGTGCGTGTGCCTAGCGAAGCACCTGATACCTCGCTGTTAAGCGGCCGTATAGAAGCGGCGCTTTCCCGGCTAAACGGAGATGCAGTGAGGGCAACCATTCGTCGGCTGCGTCAGGAGGCTGCTTGGGGCGATGCCAGCCTGCCTATGGCAGAAGGCTTATTATCACGCTTAGAGCCAGATTTGCTCCAGGTACTCAGTGATTCTCCGCGCTTAGATGTTACCACTATTGATATTGATAGCCCGTTACTTGGCTTGCAGGTGGATGCCGAGGGGGCTCTGTTTTTTGATGCGCGCCGCCTGGATGAATTAAGTATCACGGCTCTTGGTAAATCTGATGAACGTGCTCGCTGGTTAGAGCGTATTGATGGCGATTTTGTGTGGCACGAGGCGCCCACGGTGGCTGCCCTATGGCTAGGCCTGCCGCTAGGCACGCGGGAGCTGCAGTTTGATGTGATTCGAGGCGTATGGCGTGTGAATGGCCGCCCTATGCCGACGCTTTGGCCATGAATGCTTTCATAACCATTGGCTAAATTGCCTTGAGGGTTGAAGTTTTCCCTGTGTGCCCACATTCCTTTAGCAATGCTGAGTGGCCCAAGCCACTAGTGACTGTTGATGGGAGGGCGCATGAGCGACCAGGATTACGACCGCGATCACGAACACCATGACTGGCTCTCTAAGAACGAGCCGCACGATTCCCAAGAAGATAACCCCAAAAGCAACGATTACCGCTCTGATGGGGAGCGGGTAAATTCGCTATTGCCTGCCAGTGAGATGCTGCCCGAGCGCATCTACCTGCTACCGATTCATAACCGTCCTTTCTTTCCTGCCCAGGTTCAGCCGCTGGTCATTAACCGCGAGCGCTGGGAAGAGACCATGCGCCGGGTCAATAACACGCCACACCACACCATCGGCGTTGCGTTTGTTGGGGAGCATGGCGTTGAGTCGCTGGATCACGAAGGCTTCCCTGAGATTGGCACCGCAGTGAAGGTGCATAAGCTCAAAGGCGAAGATCAACAGATTCAGTTCATTGCTCAGGGGTTGCAGCGTTTTAAAATCCAGCGCTGGCTCTCCAAAGAGCCGCCTTACTTGGTGGAAGTGACTTACCCGAAAGAGCCGGTCAATGCCGAAGATGAAGAGACCCGTGCCTATGCCATGGCGATCATCAACGGCATTAAAGAGCTGCTGCCCATTAACCCGCTCTACGGGGAGGAGCTAAAACACTACCTTAACCGTTTTAGCCCCCATCAGCCCGGCCCGCTGACCGACTTCGCTGCGGCGATTACCTCGGCCAAAGGTCCAGAGCTTCAGGATGTACTGGCCACGCTGCCTGTTGCTGAACGCATGCACAAAGTGCTGCCGCTGCTGCGTAAAGAGATTGATGTCGCCCAGTTGCAAAGCGAAATCAGCGAGCAGGTCAATGCCCAGATGCAGGAGCGTCAGCGGGAATTTTTCCTACGCGAACAGCTAAAGGTGATTCAGCGTGAGCTGGGCATCTCTAAAGATGACCGCGAAAACGACGTGGATACTTTCCGAAACCGGCTGGAATCCTTGGTGGTGCCAGAGCGGGTTCAGGCACGTATCGATGAGGAACTCAATAAACTCAGCGTGCTGGAAACGGGCTCGCCGGAGTATGGCACCACCCGCAACTATCTGGACTGGTTAACCTCGCTGCCTTGGGGAGTAACCAGCCAGGATAAGCTGGATCTTGCCCATGCTCGAGAAGTCCTCGACCGCGACCACGATGGCCTAAAAGACGTGAAAGAGCGGATTGTCGAGTTCCTTGCCGAGGGCACCTTTAAAGGCGATGTAGGCGGCTCGATTGTGCTGCTGGTTGGCCCGCCAGGGGTGGGTAAAACCTCCATTGGCCGCTCTATTGCCGAAGCGCTGGGACGTAAGTTTTATCGTTTCTCGGTGGGCGGTATGCGGGATGAGGCTGAAATCAAAGGCCATCGACGCACCTATGTAGGCGCAATGCCCGGTAAGCTCGTTCAGGCGTTCAAAGAGGTTGAGGTAGAAAACCCGGTCATCATGCTGGATGAAATTGATAAGCTGGGTCAATCTTTCCAGGGTGACCCCGCCTCGGCGCTGCTGGAAGTGCTTGATCCCGAGCAGAACGTTGACTTCCTCGACCACTATCTCGACGTGCGGATGGATCTTTCCAAGGTGCTCTTCGTGTGCACCGCTAACACGCTGGATAGCATCCCCGGGCCGTTGCTCGACCGTATGGAGCAGATTCGCCTGTCGGGCTATATCGCTGAAGAGAAGCTGCAGATCGCCAAGCATCACCTCTGGCCCAAGCTGCTTAAGCGCGACAACTTGTCGAAGAGGCGCATTAACTTGAGCGATGCGGCGCTGAAGCAGGTGATTGACGGCTATGCCCGTGAAGCAGGTGTACGTCAGTTAGAAAAACAGCTACACCGCATTGTGCGCAAAGCCGCGGTGAAACTGCTGGAAGAAGATGTTGAAACCGTCAAGGTCTCGGTCAAGAACCTGGAAGAGTTCCTGGGCGCGCCGCTATTCCGTAAAGAGAAAGTCCTGAAAGGCGAAGGGGTCGTCACAGGGCTTGCTTGGACCTCGATGGGTGGCGCTACCTTGCCCATTGAGGCAGGCAAAGTCCACTCGTTAGATCGTGGCTTCAAGCTGACCGGTAAATTGGGCGACGTGATGAAAGAGTCGGCTAATATCGCCTACAGCTATACGCTTGGCCATTTGGCTGAGTATGGAGCCGATGCTGACTTTTTTGACTCCGCTTTTGTGCACCTACACGTACCGGAAGGGGCGACACCGAAGGATGGTCCCTCTGCCGGGGTAACCATGACCACCGCGCTACTGTCGTTGGCTAAACATCAAGCCATCACTCGCCCGCTGGCGATGACAGGTGAGTTAACCCTCACCGGCCAGGTGCTACCGGTAGGCGGTATCCGCGAAAAAGTGATTGCCGCACGACGCAGCGATATTTTTGAGGTCATTTTGCCTGAGGCTAACCGCCGTGATTACGAAGAGCTGCCCGAGTACCTGAAAGAGGGTATGACGGTTCACTTCGCCAATCGCTACCGGGATGTTGCTAACGTGGTATTTAAGTAGCGCTCTTCGCTGGTTTTTGCTTTAGGCAATAGGGTTTGATTAGCGCCGCTCTGAAAAGAGCGGCGCTTTTTTACATCTGTTTACTGGTGAAAAGCATCGCTTAACCTGGATAATAGTGAAAAATCAAAATATTAAAAAATAGCTACCCTGGGGAACCCTCTATGCGCAACAACCAGCCCGTTACCCAACGCGAATATGTGCTTGATGAAGAGACCGTGCTTATTTCACGCACTGATTTAAAAGGTAATGTGACCTATGCCAACGCAGCCTTTGTGGAAGTCAGCGGCTATTCAAGGGATGAACTGCTTGGCGCGCCGCATAATTTAATTCGCCACCCCGATATGCCCGAAGCCGCTTATGCCGATTTTTGGAAAACCATTCAGGCAGGTGGCGCTTGGCAGGGAACGGTTAAAAATCGCCGTAAAAATGGTGATCACTACTGGGTCAATGCCACAGTGGCACCTTTGAGAGATGGCGACCGCATTGTTGGCTACACCTCTTTACGCCGCAAAGCCTCGGATAAACAGATCGCCTTGGCAGACCGAGTGTATGCGGAGATACGCGAAAAGGGTAAATCCCGCCGCTATGCTCTCCACCAAGGGGCGTTAACGCGCCGAGGCCTTGGCGGTATTGTGGCGCGCTTTCAGTTCACAAGCTTAAAAGCCAAGTTAACCGGCATGGTTGTCGTTGCAGTGGTCCTGCTGGGTTTATCGGGCGGGTTAGGGCTGTATGGCTTAAATGCTTCTGGAGAGCGGCTTGAAACTCTCAACCGCGCAGGTCTTGAGGCAGTAGCTGACCTGCAGTTAATCGAGCGTCACATTGGTTTGGGCGTTGAGCAGTTGGAGCCTGCGGTAAGAAACCGACGTCGAGTGGATATGGACGCAGTGTCTGCCAGTCTCACCAGCAGCACGCAGACCGCTCAGCAGCTGTGGGAAGAGTACCGCCAAACCAGTAGTGCACCCGAAGAGAGTGTAGAAGCGTTTAATGCTGCCTTTAGCACTTGGCGTGATGGTGTTGCTAGCGCCATTGAAGCCGTTGGGCAAGCCAATGGGTTTGCGGCATTTGAATCGCTCAATAGCGTAGTGCTGCCCGCGACTACCGAGATTCGCGAGCTAAATAGCCAGTTGGTCGACTACGAGCGTGCTGGCGCGGTCAATTTGATGTCAGATGCTCGCCAGGGTCGCCAGCAGATGTTTATTGCGCAGTTGGTGCTGATGCTGATTGGCCTGTGTGTGCTGGTCGCCCTCAGCGTATTTATCTTGAAATCTGTCTTCCGCAGCTTAGCGGGGGCACGCTATATGACGTTCCAAATTGCGGCGGGTAACTTAGCGGCACGGGAGCGCCGTCAAAGTAATGATGAGCTAGGCGAGCTGCTCTATTCGCTGGATACCATGCGCTTTAGTCTCTCTAGCATCGTTGGTGATGTGGAAAACCGCGTGTCGGTCGTCACCCCCGCCATTCAGCAAATTGCCACCGAAAACGAGGAGCTGGCGACGCGAACCGAACAACAAGCGTCATCGCTGCAACAAACGGCTTCCAGCATGGAAGAGATGACCTCAACCGTTCAGCAAAATAACGATAATGCTCGCCAAGCCACAGAGCTTGCCCAACAAAATGCTACCAGTACGCGAGCTACTCGTCAGCAGATGGAGCAGTTGGTTGAACGTATGCAGCGCATCGCCAAAAGTGCCGAAAAGATGACTGAAATGATAGGGGTTATCGATAGCATTGCCTTCCAAACCAATATTTTGGCACTCAATGCCTCGGTAGAAGCCGCGCGAGCCGGTGAGCACGGGCGCGGGTTCGCGGTGGTTGCCAGCGAGGTGCGGGTGCTGGCAAGCCGCAGTGCCGATGCATCTCAGGAAATTCGCAAGATGATCGACAGCACGACACAGGAAGTGCAAGGGGGGCGTAGTGCGGTGGAGCAAGCAGAAAGTGCCATCGAAAACGTCGTGGAACAGGTAAGCCGTGTGAGTGAGTTAATGGCCTCCATTAGTACCGCTTCCAGCGAGCAGAGTAGCGGTATTAGGCAGATTAATGCGGCGATTGCGGAAATGGATAGCGTGACTCAGCAAAACGCCTCCAAAGTGCAGTCTATCGCCGCGTCAGCAGACAACCTTGCCCTGGAAGCCTTTGAACTGGCTAACGTGGTTGATGCTTTCCGCTTGGAGGGAGCGCAAGCAGAGAGCATTAGTGCTGCCCGTGAGAAGCTTAGCAGCGTTCAAAAGGCGGCCAAGCAAGCAGCGCCTCGCCTGTCGAGCAGCAAATCTTCCAAGCAGCAGGCCAGTAGGCAGAGCACCAGCACGAGTGCTGATGAGTGGGATGAGTTTTAACCGCTAACCCCCGTTGGTTGTCCTCTACATCTAGTCTCAGCGGTGCGCTCATGCCACAATCTAAGGCCGCTGGATTCAACTGCCTGCTGCCACGTATGCGGCAGGCCATGATAAAGATGTAGAGGACACCATGCCTGAGTATCGCTCCCGTACCACCACCGCTGGCCGCAATATGGCTGGCGCCCGTGCCCTTTGGCGTGCCACCGGTATGAAAGATGACGACTTTCATAAGCCGATTATTGCGGTCGCCAACTCCTTCACCCAGTTTGTACCCGGTCATGTGCATCTAAAAGACATGGGCCAACTGGTGGCGCGTGAGATTGAAAAAGCGGGCGGCGTAGCCAAAGAGTTCAACACCATCGCCGTGGACGATGGCATTGCCATGGGTCATGACGGCATGCTCTATTCGCTGCCGAGCCGCGATATCATTGCTGACAGCGTCGAGTACATGTGTAACGCCCACTGCGCCGATGCACTGGTGTGCATCTCCAACTGCGACAAAATCACCCCAGGAATGCTGATGGCCGCGATGCGCCTCAATATTCCGGTGATCTTTGTATCAGGCGGCCCGATGGAAGCCGGTAAAACCAAGCTGCTCAACCACGGCCTAGACCTGGTAGATGCAATGGTCATGGCGGCCGATGACAGTGTGGATGATGAAACGCTGGCGGAAGTAGAGCGCAGTGCTTGCCCCACCTGCGGTAGCTGTTCAGGTATGTTTACCGCCAACTCCATGAACTGCTTAATGGAGGCATTGGGGCTGGCGCTGCCAGGTAACGGCACCGTGCTGGCAACCCACTCAGACCGTCGTAGGCTGTTTGAAAATGCCGGTCACCGTATTGTCGAACTCGCTAAACGTTTCTACGAAGGCGACGAGGCCCACCTGTTGCCCCGTGCGATTGGCAATAAGTCGGCGTTTAAAAACGCTATGACGCTCGACATTGCCATGGGCGGCTCTACCAATACTATTCTTCACCTATTAGCAGCTGCTCAGGAAGCAGAAGTTGACTTCACTATGGCGGATATCGACCGCCTTTCCCGTGAAGTGCCGCAGTTGTGTAAAGTGGCCCCCAATACCCAGAAGTACCATATCGAAGATGTACACCGCGCCGGCGGCATTATGGCCATCTTGGGTGAGCTGGACCGGGCAGGCGTGCTGGATACCTCTGTGCCGACTGTCTATGGCGATAGCCTGAAGGCTGCGCTGGAAGAGTGGGACATCATGCGCTCGCCTAGCTCAGAAGTGGTTGAGTTCTTTAAGGCTGGCCCTGGCGGTGTACCGACTCAAACCGCTTTCTCCCAAAGCGCCCGCTGGCCAAGCCTGGATGGCGACCGCGCCACCGGCTGTATACGCGATTTGGAGCACGCGTTCTCCCGTGAGGGCGGCCTGGCCGTGCTTTACGGCAATATCGCGCTGGATGGCTGCGTGGTGAAAACCGCAGGGGTTGATGACTCCATTTTGGTATTTGAAGGCAAAGCCCACGTGGTGGAGTCTCAAGACCAAGCGGTGGCCGACGTGTTAGATGGCAAAGTAAAAGAGGGCGAAGTGGTCGTCATCCGCTACGAAGGCCCCAAAGGCGGCCCCGGCATGCAAGAGATGCTGTACCCGACCTCTTACCTGAAATCGAAAGGCTTGGGTAAAGCCTGTGCGCTGCTCACCGATGGTCGTTTCTCTGGCGGCACATCAGGCCTGTCGATTGGGCATGTATCCCCGGAAGCGGCAGCAGGGGGCGCGATTGGTTTGGTCGAACAAGGCGACACCATCTTGATCGATATCCCCAACCGCTCCATCAACGTGCAACTCAGCGATGCCGAGCTGGCTAAACGCCGTGAAGCCATGGAAGCCAAGGGTAAAGACGCCTGGAAGCCGGTCGAACAGCGCCCGCGCAAGGTCACTCCCGCGCTTAAAGCCTATGCGCTACTCGCCACCTCCGCCGATAAAGGCGCGGTGCGCGACCTCTCCAAGCTGGATTAATCACTCCGTCCAACAGCCCGTCTTGTGCGGGCTGTTTTTTTGCCAACCTGAACCGTCACATCGACTAAGGATTGTAATGAAGGCGATCATCAACGTTGGCCTTGTTGGCTATGGGTTTGCGAGCAAGACGTTTCACGCTCCTTTGATTCAAGCGACCGAAGGGCTGGATTTAGTAGCCGTTTCCTCAAGCGATGCGGCCAAGGTGAAGGCGGATCTGCCTAATGTGGAAATAGAGAGCCAAGCGCTGGCGCTATGTAAGCGCCCAGACCTTGATCTCATTGTGATTCCCACGCCGAACGATACCCACTTCCCCTTAGCCAAAGCGGCGCTCGCTGCGGGCAAACATGTAGTGGTGGATAAGCCCTTTACCGTCACACTCTCAGAAGCAAAGCAGCTAAAAGCCCTGGCGGTGGATAAGGAAAGGCTGATTTCGGTATTTCATAACCGCCGCTGGGATAGCGACTTCCTGACCATTCAGGCGCTCTTAAAGGAAGGCACGCTGGGGCGGATGACCGGCTTTGAGTCGCGCTTTGATCGCTTTCGTCCTGAAGTGCGCGACCGCTGGCGGGAAAAAGCCACTCCAGGGGGCGGTATTTGGTACGACCTAGGCCCGCACCTGCTGGATCAGGCCTGCGAGCTATTCGGCACGCCCAACGCCATTTTGCTAGAGCTCGGCGTGCGGCGCGATGAAGCCAAAGCCGATGACGACTTCCTCGCGCTGCTGGAATACGACGGCTGCCGCGTCAGCCTAAGCGCCGGTACGCTGGTGGCGGAACCCACGCCGCGCTACCGCATCCACGGCACCAAGGGTAGCTACATTAAATACGGCTTAGACCCGCAGGAAGACCGCCTAAAAGCGGGAGAGACCCCGGCACCCGCCTGGGGAGAAGATACCCCTGGAACACTGACACTGCGCGACGGGGAAGGCGAAGGAGCACCGCTGGTACGCCACGAACACCCCACACTGCCGGGCGACTATCTCGCCTATTACCAGGGCGTAGCTGCTGCCATTCGCGATAAAGCACCGCTGCCGGTAGGCATCGATGACGCCCTGCGCTGTATGGCACTACTGGAAGCCGGCCTGGACAGCCACCGCCAACGCCGCTGGATCCCGCTAAAACACCACCTATAGCAACGCAGCAGTGGCACCTTCCAGGCGGCTACTCGCCGCCCCGCGGGTGCCTCTTTCGCTCGTTGCTCTCGCTCATTCGTTACGCCGCGCTACAGAGCTCCAAGTACTTAAGATAGGCACCTTGTAGCGCGTGGTAAGCGATAGCGCACCCGCGAAGCACCCCGTTAGGGGTGCCGAAGATGGCTCTAAGCGTAAATGGGAAATAATGCTGTATTTCTTACAGTAAAGCGGTACGAGGGGCAGGTATCAGAGCAAATCCATCCCGCCACGGCGCTTCTCTTCGCGTAGTTTATCCCGCGCAATATAGAGCGCGGCGATGGCGCGGGCTTCGTGGAAGTCTTCGCGCAAGAGTAGTGCAGGCAGTTCTTCAATAGCATGGGTTTCTACAATCAGCGGCTCTGGCTCGTCACCCGGTAAGCGTTTGGGGTAGAGGTCCGTTGCCATCAACACCTGCATGCGGTGGCGCATGTAGTTGGGCGCTAGCGAAAGCTCCACTAAGGGTTCCATGCGGTGCGCGCCGAAGCCGCACTCTTCCATCAGCTCGCGGTTGGCGGCGGTGACTATGTCTTCGCCGGGGTCGACCAAGCCTTTGGGAAGCGTCAGCACATAATCTTCGAACCCCGCAGCATACTCCCGAATGAGCAGCACATGGTCCGGGTCGGGCATGGCAATAATCATCACCGCACCGCGATCAGCCCCCGTCAAACGCTCAAACTGTCGCTCTTCCCCATTAGAGAAGCGCAAATCCAGTGACTCAATTTGAAATAGACGGCTTTGGGCGACGCGCTGGCGGCCTAAGATTTGCGGCTTGCGCGGATAGCCGGTTAGCGTATCGCCTGTTGTTGTGTCGTCGCGTGACATCATGCCTCCGTGGCTGCAAAAAACGGGTTACGCTACAATAGCACGCTTACTCTTTAAGACTGGAGCGGCAATGATTGATTGGCGCGAGATCGATACCGTCCTACTCGACATGGACGGCACGCTGCTAGACCTTCACTTCGACAGCCACTTTTGGCTTGAGCACCTGCCGCGGCGCTACGTAGAGCTGCACCAGCTAGACCAAGCCAGTCAGGATGCGCTCAAAGCACGCATTATGGGTGAGCAGGGCACACTGAACTGGTACAGCCTTGCCTACTGGAGCCGCGAGCTGAACGTGGATATCGTTGCCCTCAAGCGCGAAGTGCAGCACTTGATTGGGCTACGCAGCGATGCTTTGGACTTCCTGACATGGCTCAAGCAAGCTCACCCCCGAGTGGTACTTGCTACGAATGCCGACCGCGCAAGTCTCGCATTAAAACTCCCGCTCACGGGGTTGGAAAACTACCTAGACGCCATCATCTCATCAGAAGACGTGGGCGCTGCGAAAGAGGAGCAAGCCTTCTGGTTTGCACTGCAAGAACGCGAGCCATTCGACCCCGCCCGCACCCTGTTTATTGATGATAATGCCCGGGTGCTAGAGAGCGCTCGCGAATTTGGCATTAAGCATCTGTTAGGGATTAAACAGCCTGACAGCCAACGCCCAGAGAAAGAACTACAGGAATTTATTGCCCTTGACCGATTTGCCCGGCTGCTACCCGCAGAGTTGCCAGGGCAACGCTCACACATCTGAGTTCATAAACCTGGCCTCACATACATTAGGAGGGCGTGAATGAGTGACAGCGTTCGTTTGGATAAGTGGTTATGGGCAGCGCGGTTTTTTAAAACCCGTGCTCTGGCCAAAAAAGCCATTGAAGGCGGCAAAGTCCATTACGACGGAGCTCGTGTAAAAACCAGTAAGAACGTTGAGCTGGGTGCGCTGATCCGTGTGCCGCAAGGCTGGGATATCTTCGAGGTGGAAGTGACCGCGCTATCCGACCAGCGTCGAGGCGCACCGGAAGCGCGTAAGCTCTATGCGGAAACCGAAGATAGCGCTAAACGTCGTGCCAAAGAGGCCGAAGCGCGCCGCTTAACCAACGAAGCCATGCAGCACCCGCTTAAACGCCCTGATAAAAAACAGCGGCGCGATATCCAGCGCTTCCAGCGCCAGCAAGGGGAGTAAGCAGCCGCTTACCCTGCTGTGCTCTCCTATTACTTCTCCTCCTACTTCTCCTCCCATGGTCTTTTTATGTCTGATCAAATTCAACGCTTTTTGTTTGACCAAACTAACGTGCGTGGCGAGATCGTTACGCTCAGCACGGCTTACCACGAAGTGCTCGACCGCCACGCCTACCCACCCGCAGTTAACCAACTGCTGGGTGAGTTGCTAGCGGCGGTCGCCCTATTGACCGATACCGTTAAGCTGGATGGTACGCTCAGTATCGAAGTGCGCGGCCAGGGAGTGCTCGCCCTGTTAATGGCAGAGTCCAACCCCGGCGGCGAGCTGCGGGCCATTGCACGTATTGCCGAAGACGCCGCACTGCCCAGCGAACACGCTAGCTTCCGCGAGCTGGTAGGGGACGGCCAAATCGTGATTACCCTAGACCCTAAAGAGGGGCATCGCTATCAGGGCATCGTCGGGCTGGATCACGATACTCTGGGCGGCTGTCTGGAAGCCTACTTCGGCCAGTCGGAGCAGCTGCCCACGCGGCTTTGGCTAGCTGCTGACGGCGAACGGGCAGGAGGGCTGCTTCTCCAGCGCTTACCGGATGCGTCGCAAAACCAGGATGTAGACGCCTGGGAGCGCAGCGTTCACCTAGCCGATACTATCAAGCAAGAAGAGCTGCTGGGCTTAGAGCAGCGAGAAGTGCTGTATCGCCTCTATCATGAAGAGACCGTGCGGGTCTTCGACCCCAAAGCGCTGAGCTTTGGATGCACCTGCTCGCGGGAGCGCATGAGTTATGCGCTCTACACCCTTGGCAAGGATGAACTTCGGGATATTTTGCGCGAACAGGGCGCGATTGATACCCAATGTCACTTTTGTCATACGAAATATCACTACACCGCAGCGGATATTGAAACTTTGTTGGAGGACCCAGGCGCGCCACCGCCGGTGATTCACTAATTGTGTAGTCGGCACCTGACGAGGGTGCGTTTGGGGCGGGATGCTGCACCCCGCGCACCGCACCGTTTGATGGCGAAAAGCCAAACAGGTGTTTGAAAATATACTGCGCTGCAACACAAAATGTAGTGTCATTGTAGTAGTTTAACTACAAGATATTTGGTAAAAGCCCCCGTTTCCCGGGGGCTTTCTTTTTGCCATAATGCGCCAAACTTCAGCGCACCTAGCCTGCTGTGACCGCAATGCCACAGGCTAGGATGATTCTCAAGGCGTCGGTGACGCCCGGTAAATTAGAGACCCAGGAATCGACATGACCACGACTCAAGCCGCTCCCCAAGCCCACGTTAATCTCAGCAGCGCCGAACTGATCGAGCGCGCAGTGGCCCGTGGTGAAGGTCGCCTCGCGGCGAACGGAGCCCTGGTAGTCAACACCGGCGTACGCACCGGGCGTTCACCGAAAGACCGTTTTATCGTCGATGAGCCCTCCACCCGTGACAGCATTGATTGGGGCAGCGTTAACCGCCCCTTCGACGCTGAAAAATTCTCAGCTCTTTGGGCGCGGGTTGAAGATCACCTGAGTAACGGCGAGCACTTCATTTCTGAGCTGCACGTGGGCAGCGACGCCACTCACTACCTGCCGGTACGCGTGACCACTGAAACCGCTTGGCAGAACCTATTTGGTCGCACCATGTTTGTACGTCCTCAGGCCTACAACCAAGCCGCTAAAGAAGAGTGGACCATTCTTAACGCCGCAGGCTTCGAGTGTGACCCGAACCGCGACGGCACCAACTCCGATGGCTGCGTCATCATCAACTTTGCCGAGCGTAAAGTGCTGATCGCTGGCATGCGCTACGCCGGCGAAATGAAGAAAGCCATGTTCTCTGTGCAGAACTTCCTGCTGCCCGCTTCCGACGTGCTGCCGATGCACTGCTCGGCTAACGTGGGCGAAGATGGTGAAACCTGCCTGTTCTTCGGCCTCTCTGGCACCGGCAAAACCACGTTGTCTGCTGACCAAGCGCGCTTCCTGATTGGTGATGACGAACACGCTTGGGGCGACGGCATTGTCTTCAACATGGAAGGCGGCTGCTACGCCAAGTGCATCGACCTTTCTGAGAAGAACGAGCCGGTCATCTGGAATGCGATCAAGTTTGGCACCGTGCTGGAAAACGTCGTACTCGACGACCGTCGCGAGCCGGATTACGCCGACGACAGCCTGACTCAGAACTCTCGTGCTGCCTACCCGCTGGAGCACGTTGAGAAGCGCGTTGCAGAAAACCTGGCAGGCGAGCCTAATGCCATCGTCTTCCTGACCTGCGATATGTCCGGTGTGCTGCCGCCGGTCTCCGTGCTGTCGAAAGAAGCGGCGGCTTACCACTTCCTGTCAGGCTACACGGCGAAAGTCGGCTCCACCGAAATGGGTTCTTCCGAAGGCTTGGCGGCGACGTTCTCTACGTGTTTCGGCGCTCCATTCTTCCCGCGTCCGGCCCGTGAGTACGCCGACCTTCTGATCAAGCGCGTTGAGAAGAAAGACGCCCAGGTTTACTTGGTCAACACTGGCTGGACCGGCGGTGCTTACGGTGAAGGCGGTTCACGCTTCTCCATTCCGACCACTCGCGCCATCATCAGCGCGATTCAGTCTGGCATTCTGCGCGATGTAGAAACCAAGCACATTGAAGGCCTAAACCTGGAGGTGCCGGTAGCCGTGCCGGGCGTAGACTCCAGCCTGCTCGACCCTCGCGAGACCTGGGCAGACCGCGACGCTTATGACCGCCACCTGCAAGAGCTGGCCACTAAATTCGTTGAGAACTTCAAGAAGTTTGAAGGCGTTAACGAAGCCATTATCCAGGCAGGCCCACAGCTCACCTAAGGTTTAAAAGGTATCTAAAAAGGTACTTACAAGCGTCGCTGGGAAGAGCTAGCTAGAAAGGGGCAGTGCCACGGCACTGCCCCTTTTTTATTCGCAAAACCGCGTAAACCCTCGCCTGATTGAGGGTGGGTATATAAGTAACAACAGCGCTGCACTCTGCCTTGTTCCTGCGTGAATCGTTTAATTACCATTGATTAGAAATTATAGATGCACCATAAATGAGCAATAAAGCATAGACTTTAGTCTCTATGCAGGCGTTTTTTTGCCATACCAAACCTGCATAGGGTATGCAGGAATTCGTTCCCACAGTTAAATGTGGCTATGCGCTGGCCAGCATAACGATAGTTTTACACGGAACGGTACACTTCCATGCCTTATGTTCACGACACGCTTACGCGACTTGCTAAGAGTAGCCCTGCCCAAACTGAGTTCTATCAAGCGACGGAAGAAGTGCTTGAGTGCCTGCGACCGCTGTTTGAGCGCACACCACACTATCACCAGCACAGTATTATTGAACGGATCGTTGAGCCTGAACGGCAAATTATGTTTCGTGTCAGCTGGCTGGATGACGCTGGCCGCGTCCAGGTGAATAAAGGGTATCGTGTGCAGTTCAACTCCGCACTGGGGCCTTATAAAGGAGGACTGCGCTTTCACCCTAGCGTGACAGCAGGCACCATCAAGTTCCTAGGTTTTGAGCAGATATTCAAAAATGCCCTTACCGGCTTACCTATTGGTGGTGGTAAAGGTGGCTCTGATTTTGATCCAAAAGGTAAGTCGGACAACGAAATCATGCGCTTTTGCCAATCCTTTATGACGGAGCTGTACCGTCATATAGGTCCAAATAGCGACGTTCCTGCCGGGGACATCGGGGTTGGTGCACGCGAAATTGGCTACCTATTTGGCCAGTACAAGCGGTTAACCGGTCGTTATGAAGGGGTCCTGACCGGAAAAGGTTTGTCTTGGGGTGGTTCTTTGGGCCGTAAAGAGGCGACGGGTTATGGCGCGGTGTATTTTGCCCAAAACATGCTGGCAGCTCGTGGTGAAACGCTAGAAGGCAAAACCTGCCTTGTGTCTGGCGCAGGTAATGTCGCGATTTATACCATTGAGAAACTCTATGAACTGGGCGCGCGGCCCATTACCTGCAGTGATTCTCGCGGTACGATCCATGACCCTAGCGGGATTGATCTTGAGCTTTTAAAGCGCTTAAAAGAGGTCGAACGGGTATCGCTAGAGGCGTACTTACGTGAGCGCCCGGAAGCACTATATGTGCCTGCGCATGATTATCCGAGCGATGGTCATGCCGTCTGGCGTATTCAGGGAGATGTCGCCTTTCCCTGTGCCACCCAGAACGAGCTAACGGAATGCGACGCCAAGGTGCTGATTGAAAATGGCGTTCGCTGCATAAGCGAAGGGGCTAATATGCCCTCCACCAAAGCGGCAGTAGAGCACTTTCTTGCCGCTAAATTAGCCTATGGTCCAGGTAAAGCGGCTAATGCAGGTGGCGTGGCCACCAGTCAGTTAGAAATGGCGCAAAATAGCAGTATGGAGCAATGGCCGTTAGCAAAAGTGGATAAAAAGCTACAGCGCATTATGGCGGATATTTATCGGCAGTGTGCTGAGACAGCAAAGGAATTTGGGGAACCAGAGAACTTAGTGCTAGGCGCTAATATTGCCGGTTTCCGCAAAGTGGCGGATGCCATGATTGAGCAGGGTGTCACCTAAGGCTTTAAATCAACGAGTTTGCGTGTAGCAGCAATACGCAGTCCTTTCCCACCCCGGGGAAGGGCTTTTTTGCATTGGTTGGCATGTTCTTAAGGAGAGTGACCATGGGGCAGCGGCCTCCCATTATCATTAATCGGCTGGATGCTGAGCGTCTGCAGCGACTGATTGACCACGCGTCTGAAAAAGATCAAGTGGTGGCAGAACTGCTGGAAGAAGAGTTGTCGCGTGGTGAGGTATTAGACCCACAGGACATACCTGACAATGTGGTAAGCATGAATAGCCAAATCCGCTTCACGGACCTGACGCGTGGCTGTCAGATGGTCAGGACGCTGGTCTACCCTCACGCTTTAGCAAGTGTGGCTGACGGAATTTCTGTCATGGCACCCATTGGAGCGGCGTTAATCGGTTTAAAAGTAGGGGATGAGATTGAGTGGCCGTTGCCTAATAACGCTAATGTAAGACTGCGCATAGACGCTATTTTTTGGCAGCCGGAACGAGAAAAGCAGTTTCACCGCTAGTGTGGTAGGTGAGCTTGGCAGAGGTAGAGGGAAGGTGAAGATAGGGGTAGCGGGCAATCCATGCCAGTCTAGGTGGTTTGTGGTACCTTGTCGGCACCTCGAATGCTGCATGAGTTAGTTGCACGTTATGGATGTCAAACAACGCATTACTGCACGCTTGGCCGAAGAGCTAAGCGTCCGGCCTGAACAAGTCGCCGCAACGGTAGAGCTTCTGGATGGTGGCGCTACCGTTCCTTTTATTGCCCGTTACCGTAAAGAAGTCACTGGCGCGCTGGATGATACGCAGCTTCGCCAGTTGGACGAACGCCTGCGCTACCTGCGCGAGCTTGAAGAGCGTCGTGAAGCGGTACTGGCCGCCATCGATGAGCAGGGCAAGTTAGACCCCACACTCAAAGCGACCATTCAGGCCGCCGATACCAAGCAGCGTTTGGAAGATTTATACCTCCCCTTCAAGAAAAAGCGCCGCACCAAAGCCCAAATTGCCCGTGAAGCCGGGTTAGAGCCCCTGGCGGATGCGCTGTTAGCGAATCCAACGCTTGACCCCGAAAGCGAAGCCGCTCAATACCTGCGCGAAGCCGAAGGGGATATCCCCGCCATTGAAGATGCCAAGGCGGCGCTGGATGGTGCCAAGCAGATTCTGATGGAGCGCTTTGCCGAAGACCCCGAGCTGATTGGTCAACTGCGGGAGCGGCTATGGCAAGAGGGCGAGCTCAGTGCGCGCGTGCTGGATGGCAAACAGCAGGAGGGCGCGAAGTTCTCCGACTACTTCGAGCACGACGAAAAGCTGGCGAAAGTGCCCTCGCACCGGGCGTTGGCCATGTTCCGTGGCCGCAACGAAGGCATCTTAAGCCTAGCGATCCGTTTGCCGGGCGAAGACGACGCACCCATTCATCCCGCCCAAGTGGCGATTGCCAAGCAAGTAGGCATTAGTGATGAGGGACGCGCGGCGGATAAATGGTTAAGCGAAGTAGTTCGCTGGACCTGGCGCGTGAAGCTTTACACCGCGTTGGAAACCGAACTACTGGGCCGCCTGCGTGAACACGCCGAGCAGACCGCCATCGACGTATTTGCCGCCAACCTGAAAGACCTACTACTGGCAGCGCCTGCCGGGCAGAAAGTCACGTTGGCATTAGACCCCGGCCTGCGCACCGGCTGTAAAGTAGCGGTGATCGACGCCACCGGTCAGTTTATTGACCAAGCAACGATCTACCCCCATGCGCCGCAAAACCGCTGGGATGAATCCCTTAACGTGCTGGCCAAGCTAGTAAAACAGCACGGTGTGGAGCTGATCGCGGTAGGTAACGGCACCGCCAGCCGCGAAACCGACAAGCTCGCGGGCGAGCTGGTAAAAGCGCTAGCCCCAGCCCATCGGCTGAGCAAGGTAATGGTATCCGAGGCGGGCGCATCGGTGTATTCGGCATCCGAGTACGCCGCGCGCGAACTCCCGGATCTCGACGTGACCATTCGCGGCGCTGTCTCTATCGCTCGCCGCTTGCAAGACCCTTTAGCCGAGCTGGTGAAGATCGAGCCCAAATCCATTGGTGTGGGCCAGTATCAGCACGATGTTTCCCAAGTACAGCTCTCTCGCAGCTTGGAAGCCGTGATTGAGGACTGTGTTAACGCCGTGGGCGTGGATCTCAATACCGCGTCCAGCGCGCTGCTTTCCCGTGTGGCAGGCCTAAGCGCCGCTATTGCCGAAAATATCGTCGCTCAGCGCAACCTGCAGGGGGCATTCAAGAGCCGTAAAGAGCTGCTTGAAGTGAGCCGCCTTGGCCCGAAAACCTTCGAGCAGTGCGCAGGCTTTTTGCGTATTAGCAATGCTGAGAACCCGCTGGATGCCAGTGCGGTTCACCCCGAGGCCTACACGCTGGTAGAGCGCATTGCCAAGCAGAACAGCCGCGACGTGAAAGGGCTGATTGGCGACAGCGCCACTCTGAAAGCACTCAAGCCCGCCGACTTCGCCGACGAGCGTTTTGGTGTACCCACCGTGAGCGACATCCTCAAAGAGCTGGATAAGCCCGGCCGCGACCCGCGCCCAGAGTTCAAAGCCGCTGAATTCCGCGAGGGCGTTGAAACCCTCAATGACCTCAAGCTCGGCATGGTGCTGGAAGGCACCGTCACCAACGTGACCCACTTCGGGGCGTTTGTGGATATCGGCGTTCACCAAGACGGCCTCGTGCATATCTCGGCGCTTTCCGACCGCTTTATTGATGATCCGCGTAGCGTTGTGAAGGCGGGCGATATCGTCACGGTAAAAGTGATGAGCGTGGATATTCCGCGTAAACGGGTAGGGCTATCCATGCGTTTGGATGACGAGCCGGAACAGCCCGAAGCACCAGGCAGCACAGCCTCGGCAGCGCCGCGCAAACCCACTCGCAGCCGCCGCCAAGGCGGGCAGCGCCAGGGCAATCAGCAGAGCGAACCCCCTGCTGCGATGGGTGCGCTTGGGGCTGCGCTGATGAAAGCCAAGCGGGGCAAATAGTCGCGCGTCTTGAATATTTAACCATTGTCGCCATATCCTGCTGTCTATTCTCGATGAGAAAGCAGGGTAATGGTTATGGCGATGCCAGCTGACTTCAACAAGGCCTGCTTAATGCAGGCCTTACTAACAAGGAGTGTTCACCTTGTCTGAACCTCTCACTGTGCCATCTTCGCTCACCGCCCAGGTAGAGCGGTTGCTGCCAAGCGCGCGACTTGGGCGCTTAGGGCGCTTGCGTCGCGGGTTGGAGAAAGAGGGTCTGCGTGTTGATGCCCATGGCCATATTGCCCAAACGGCTCATCCGCACGCGCTCGGATCGAAACTGACGCACCCGCATATCACCACCGATTACTCTGAGGCGCTGCTGGAGTACATCACTCCGGTGTACTCCGAGCCTAAAGAGGCGCTGGCGTTTTTATCTGATCTGCACACCTTTACCTATCACCACTTGGAAAACGAGTGGATCTGGCCGGGCAGCATGCCCTCGCGGCTTTCAGGTAACGATAGTGTGCCCATTGCGGATTACGGCAGCTCTAACGTCGGTACCATGAAGCATGTCTACCGTAAGGGTTTAGACGTACGCTATGGCCGTATTATGCAGGCCATCGCGGGCGTGCATTACAACGTGTCGCTGCCGGACGATATGTGGCACGCGCTGCGGGAAATGGAAAAAGCCACCAACATCCCGTTTAACGATTACCGCTCGACCCGCTACTTCGGGATGATTCGCCACTTCCGCCGCCATAGTTGGTTGCTGCTCTACTTGTTTGGCGCGTCTCCTGCGATAGACAAAAGCTTCCTGCCGAATGGCCAAGTGCCGGATAAGCTGCAGCCGCTCAGCGACGATACCTATTACGCGCCTTATGCCACTACACTGCGTATGTCGGATCTTGGCTATCAGAACAAAGTGCAGTCGCAGCTTAAAATTTGCTTCAATTCGCTGTCGAACTACGTCAACACGCTGCGCCATGCCATTTCCACCCCCTGGCCGGACTACGAAGCGCTGGGCGTGAGAAACGGCGACGAGTGGCAGCAGCTTAACGCCAATATCCTGCAGATCGAAAACGAGTACTACAGCGATATTCGACCCAAACGCGTAGCCAAGCACAACGAAACGCCAAGCCAGGCGTTGGAGGCCCGGGGCGTCGAATACATCGAAGTGCGCTGCCTGGATCTCAATCCGTTCGATCCGTTGGGCGTCACGGAATCCCAGATGCGCTTTGTCGACACCTTCCTGATGTGGTGCCTACTCAGCGACAGCCCCTGGATTTCCGATGAGGAGTGTGACCGCCTAGACGATAATCGTCGGCTGGTCGTAGAGCGCGGCCGCGACCCGGAACTGCGCCTAACTCGCAATGGGGAATCGGTCACGCTGCCTGCTTGGGGCGAGCAAATTTTTGCTGAAATGGCTGAGGTGGCACGCTTGCTGGATGCTGTCGAGGAGGGCGAACCCCATGCAGCAGCGCTTGAAGCTCTTGCACCACGCTTGAAAGATCCTTCGTTGACCCCCTCGGCGCAAATGCTGGCGCGCTTGCAGGAGGGTAATGGTTCCTTAAGCGATACGCTGCTGGAAATGGCGCAGGCCCAAGCCGATAAGCTAAAAGCCACGCCGATGCTGCGTTCCCGCGAAGCGCTACTCGCTCAACTGATCGACACCTCTCACCAGCAGCAGCGGGATATTGAGGAGGCCGACCAAGAGAGCTTTAGCGAGTTCCTAGAGAGTTATTTCACCAAAGCGCGAGAGTCTCGGGCGCTTTCTGCACTGCCACCCGAGGATGCGCAATGACATCATCAGCCATTCGTCCGACGGCACTCGCCGGTGTCGCGTTTTGCGTACTGATGATGGCCGTAGCGCTGAGCCTTGAGCATATTGTGGGTTTAGAGCCCTGCCCGCTATGTATTTTTCAGCGAGTAGCGGTTATCGCCGCCGGGCTAGTGCTAGCTGTGGCAGCCATTCACAACCCTAAAGGGGGCGTGGGTAGAGGCATTTATGGCCTGTTAGGGTTAGCTGCCGTGGGCACCGGTGCCTTTATCGCCGGGCGTCATGTGTGGCTGCAGGGCTTACCAGCAGATGAGGTGCCTAGCTGTGGCCCAGGGCTGGATTACATGATGGATATCCTGCCTATGCAGGAAGTCGTCGCCATGGTGCTTACCGGCTCTGGGGAGTGCGCTGAGATCGACTTCATGCTGTTGGGGCTGTCACTGCCTGCCTGGACGCTGATCGGTTTTTTGGTGCTGGCCCTGGCGCCGCTGCGTATGCTGTGGCTAGCCATCAAGCGCTAGCCTAGTCGTTAGGCAGCCGATCTATCGACGGCTGTCTAACGCAAGCGTTGACTATCGAAGACGTACTCTCCAGTATCAAGGAAATCATTCCCGCCAGGATTGACAGAGGCAGAAGGAAAAGCGAGTCTAGCCCTGTTCAAGGCGGCTATCTGCAAGGAGAAAGCCCCATGCTCGAAGATTGCAAAAATGCCCTGGAGCGCTGGGGAGGCGTACACAGCTTAATTGATCGCTGGCTTGATCAGCGTCGCGCGCTACTCGTGAGCTTTATTGAACTAAAAGAAGCCTGCGATGCGGAGCTGGAAGCCGTGAGCAAAGCGCGCATTGATACCTTCAGCGAACTGCTGATGGACTATATCAGTGCTGGGCACTTTGAGATTTACCCGCAGCTTGCGGAAGAAGCGAAAGCTTTTAATGACGAAAGCGCGCTTCACATTGCCGCACAACTGCTAGAGCGCCTGGAAATGTCTACTGCCATGGTGCTGGAGTTTGATGAAGACTTCGTATCCCCGGTGCGCTGCCAACAAAACCTAGCGCGGTTACCCGCTTGGATTGACCGTCTCGCCAAAGGGCTCACCGAACGCTTCGCCCTGGAGGAACAGCTCATCGCACGCCTCCATGCAGCCCACAGCCCCCAGCAGATCAAATCTCCCGCTTAATGCCGCGCCCCTGTAGCGCGGCGTAACGAAAGAGCGAGAGCAACGAGCGAAAGAGGCACCCGCGGAGGCGGCGCCAGCCGCCCCGGTAACGCCACCGAACCCAGCACGCTTCCGTACGATAAAACGCCACCACCACCCCCGGCGCCCCCATCGGCAACGCTCTGCGCGTTGCTTCGCGGGTGCGCTCCGCTTACGCCGCGCTACGGGTGCGGCGCCAACGATGCAAATGGGGTTGCCCGTAGCGGGGTGGGGCGCGTTTTCAACCGAGATCTTTCTCCCGCCGTAAGCGGCCGCCAATCACCAGCATGCAGGGGGTGAGCAGCAGGGTGAGGAAGGTGGCGAACGTCAACCCACCGGCAATCGCGCTGGACATTTGTGTCCACCACTGGGCAGACGGGGCGTTGAAACCTAATGCCGGGGCAAACAAATTGACGTTGACGCCCAACACCATCGGCATCAACCCCAGTACGGTCGTAATCGCGGTGAGTAGCACCGGGCGCAGGCGTAAACAGCCTGCTTCCAAGGCCGCTTGAGCGGGGGGCATGCCCTCGGCGCGCAGCTCGTTATAGGTATCGATCAAGACGATATTGTTGTTCACCACGATCCCTGCCAACGCGATGACCCCCATGCCTACCATCACAATGCCGAACGCTTGGCCGGTGATGAGTAGCCCCATCAATACCCCTGCCGTTGAGAACACAATCGCCGATAGCACCAGCGCGGCTTGGTAGTAGCTATTGAACTGGGTCACCAGAATCAGTGCCATCAAGCCAATCGCAACCAAGAAAGCGCTGACCAGAAACTGCATCGACTCCTGCTGATCCTCTTGCTCACCGGCGACGTTAACCATCAAACCGTCGGGCAGTTGGCCTTGGCCAGCGTCCAATAGAGCGCGCAGCCGCTCATCGGCCAAGAATCCTGGCGCTAAGTCGGCTTCCACCGTAATAGCACGGCGGCCATCAATGCGGTTAAGCGTGCCCACTTTTGGTGCAGGAGTAATCTCCACAAAGTGCGAAATAGGCACCTGCCCGCGAGGGGTATTAATCGTCAAACGCTCAAGCTGGTTCAATGTGCGCCAGTTTTCTGGCAGGCGAACGCGAATATCCACTTCATCATTCACCGTCGGCGGGCGGTAAGTGGCGACTTGCAGGCCGGTGGTGAGCAGTTGAACGGCACTGCCGATGGTGGTGATATCGGTTCCCATACGGGCAGCGGCTTCGCGATCCACATGCACCTGCCACTCGACGCCCGGCAGGCTGCGGTTATCCTGAATATCGGTAAAGCCGCCAAGGTTGCGCATCATCGCCGTGATTTGATCAACCCCTGCATCGGCAATGTCCGGGTCGGTAGCACTCACTTCCAGCACAATCGGCTTGCCGCCGCCGGGGCCCATCTCCTGCTCTTGAAACTCCAGGGTAATGCCTGGGATATCCTGGGTGCGCTCAGCCATATCCGCCAGAATGGTGCGAGCAGGACGGCGCTGATACCAGTCGATAAACTGGAACTGAAGCATGCCAATTACATCACTACCCATTTGCTGGTCGGGCACAGCGTAAGAGCGGGCGTAGAGCGCCTCCACTTCCCCCATACCACCCAAGCGCTGCTCCACGCGCTGCAAAATGGCATCGGTTTCCTCCGCCGAAAAATCACCGCGGGCGCGCACCAGTACCTGAGCGCTGTCCGGCTCCACGTTAGGAAAGAAATCCACGCCATGATTGAAGCGCGCATAGCCGGTGTAGAGTAGGGCAATCAGCAGTACCGCAAACAGCAGTACCCAGGCAGGATGCTGAAGCAGGCGGCTCAAGATCCGACGATACCCACGCCCAAGCGCTGTACTTTCATCTATCGGCCCGGTACCACTGGCATGAGAGGTGCGCGTGAACAGGCGGCCCAGCGTAGGCAAAAACACCAGCGCCATGGCCAGCGAGGCCAGCAAGCATAGAATCACCGTGGCGGGCAGGTACTTCATAAATTGGCCCACCACGCCCGGCCAAAACAGCAGCGGGATGAACACGGCGAGTGTCGTTGCCGTAGAGGCGATGACCGGCCAGCTCATGCGTGAGGCGGCATCGAGCCACGCTTGATGCGGCGCTTGGCCGTCGTGCAGATGCCGGTCGGCCAACTCGCTGACGACGATAGCCCCATCCACGAGCATGCCCGCGACCAAAATCAGTGCAAACAGCACGACAATATTGAGCGTAAATCCAAACGCCCACACCAGCAGAATGCCGGTGAGGAACGCTCCTGGAATGGTCAGCCCTACCAGCAGTGCCATCCGCCAGCCCATCACGGCCACCACTACGATGAGTACCAGCACAACGGCGGTTAACACGTTATTCAGCAGCTCCGAGAGCATGTTCTGCACGGTAACCGACTCATCCAGAATAGTGGTTATCCGTAGCTGTTCGGGCAGCAGGTCTTCCGCGAGTGCCAACTGCTCTCGCACTGCTTCAATGGTCGCGATGATGTTGGCCCCTGCGCGTTTGGAGATTTCCAGCACCACGGCGGGCTGGCTATCAATACGGGCAAATCCTTCGGCCTCTTTGTAGGTGGGGTGAATCCAGGCCACATCGCCAAAGGTGACCACTTGATCTCCTTCTACTTTCACCGGCATGTTCATCACGTCGTTTAACGACTCAATAATGCCGGGAACCTTTAACGCTAAACGCCCCGCGCCCGTATCCAGACTGCCTGCGGCGACCAAGCGGTTATTGCGTGATATCTGATTGAACAGGGTGTCGAAATCAACGCCGTAGCTCTCCAGCACCAGCGGGTCGACGACGATCTCCAACAGGTCCTCCCGTTCGCCAGCAATCTCTACCTCGAGCACATCGGCGATGCCTTCGATTTCCTCTTTCAAGCGCCGAGCAATCGTCATCCGCTCCCGGGTATCCAGATCGCCGGAGAGGCCGATACTCAGAACGGGAAACTCGGAGACGTTAACTTCCATCACCCGTGGCTCTTCCGCTTCATCGGGCAGGCTGCTGCGGGCAATATCGACGCGCTCGCGCACATCGGCCAGCGCGGTGTCTGGGTCAAAACCAGGGTCGAACTCAAGCGTCACCGAACCGTGCCCTTCACTGGACTGAGCGGTGAATTTACGCAGCCCCTCGATGCCACGCAGCTCTTGCTCCATGGGGCGAACCAGTAGACGCTCGCCATCTTCGGGGCTGACGCCCTCCAGCGCGAGAGATACGTAGATAATCGGAATGGTAACGTCGGGGTTGGCTTCTTTGGGAATCGCCTGCCATGCGGCCGTGCCCGCCAGTAGCAGCCCTACCAGTAGCAGCAGTGTGGTACGGGTATGGGTGAGGGCGGCATTAATTAACTGGCGCATGTCCACCTTCCTGGGCAGGCACGGGGGTTACTGCTTCGCCGGGGCGGACCAAGCCAGCCCCTAACGTAATGAGGGTGACCGGGTCGGGCAGGCCGCTGACATAGGCGCGCTGGGTATCGGCGCTAACTAGCTCGACGGCGGTTTGCACGACACGATCCTCGTCATCCAAGTGCTTGATGGTTAACTGGCCGCGCTCGTCAAGGCTGAATAACGCAGGCGAGAGGGTATGCACTTGGCGGGGTGGCAATGTGATCGTGAACTCTGCACTGCCTCCCGCTAAGCGCAGGCGCTCGGGGTTGTCGAGTGCTACTTCGATATAGAACGTACGGGTCGCTTCTTCTGCACGGCTGCTGATATAGCTCACTTCGCCAGCGAGCGATCCACCGTTAAGTAGACGGGCCGTCACGGGTAACCCCACGCTTAAAGCACCTATCTGCTGCTGTGACACCCAGGCGGTACCGGTTAGGCGGCGATCATCAATCAAGCGTGCCCACTCTTCGCCTGGCTGGAGTAGGTCGCCAAGCTCTACCTGTATTCGGTCGAGGGTGCCGTCAAATGGGGCAGTGGGCCGGGTGTCTTGCAGCTGTTTCTCTAGCTGCGCCACCTGCGCCGCGCTGGCGCTGAGCGCGCTTTGCAGGCGCAGCAGCTCCGGCTGGGAAATTAGCTCACGACGGCGCAGGCTCTGGGCACCGGCGTACTCGGCTTCGGCCAGCGCAAGTTCATCTCTGGCCTGCCGCAAGCGTTCGGGCAGGGCATCGTTATCCAGCACTAGTAGCGTTTCGCCCTGGCGCACGCTCTCTCCTTGCTTGACCGGCTTCTCTGCGACGTAACCCGCGACGTTGGCACGCAGCACTGTCTCACGCTCAGCGGTGAGCTGGCCCTGTAGCACCTGCTGGGGAATATACGGCGTGCTCTGCTGAGTGCTTACCTCGACGCGGGGGAGGGCCTCGGCTTGCTCTGCTGCGCTTTCAGGAGGTGAAGATTGAAACTGCTGAAAATCGCCAACGGCCAGCCATACCACTAACGCCAGCACCAGCAGGCTAGCCAGCGCGTAAGAGGGGGGAATTCGTCGCATGGGAAGTCACTGTTCCAAGGGAATGACAAAATAGATAGCGCGGTAAGGATGGTCCCGCAGCCCGTCACACCATAGCGTAACTGGCCGTTTTCAGCGAGTACCAAGCCCGCGCGCGAAAGGGTAGTCGTCTCATGTCTGATTGAGTTTTTGAGCGTCTGGGCATACCATCATGGCGCTATTCTTTACCAGGCGAACCTCCATTAGGCGAACCATCAAGGAGCAATGATGAAAGATCCAGTACGTATTGCGATTACCGGCGGTGCCGGCCAGATCAGCTACTCTCTTATTTTCCGTATTGCCGCTGGCGACATGCTAGGGCCGGATCAGCCTGTCATTCTCCAGCTTCTCGAAATTCCTCAAGCGATGGACGCGCTGAACGGCGTCGTGATGGAAGTTAACGACTGTGCGTTCCCGCTGGTGCAAGACATCGTTGCCACCGACGACCCGAACGTTGCCTTTAAAGATGCTGACTTCGCTCTGCTGGTAGGTGCACGTCCGCGTGGCCCGGGTATGGAGCGTAAAGATCTGCTGGAAGCCAACGCCGCGATCTTCTCTGTACAAGGCAAAGCGCTGAACGACCACGCCAGCCGTGACGTCAAAGTGCTGGTTGTGGGTAACCCGGCCAACACCAACGCGCTGATTGCTTCCTGCAACGCGCCGGATCTGGACGCTGGTCAGTTCACTGCCATGACGCGTCTGGACCATAACCGCGCGCTGACACAGCTGGCTCAGAAAACCGGCAAGCACGTCACTGACGTTGAAAACATGATCATCTGGGGCAACCACAGTGCCACCCAGTACCCGGATCTGGCCCAGTGCAAAGTAGACGGCAAAGCCGCTTTCGATCTGGTCGAGCGTGACTGGTACGAAAACGACTTCATCCCGACCGTACAGCAGCGCGGTGCCGCCATCATCAAAGCGCGCGGTGCTTCCTCTGCCGCTTCTGCTGCGTCATCTGCCATCGACCACATGCGCGATTGGGCGCTGGGTTGCGACGGCATCGTCAGCATGGCGATTCCCTCCGACGGCAGCTACGGCATTGCCGAAGGCATCATCTACTCCTACCCGGTGCGCTGCCAGGGTGGCAAATATGAAATCGTCCAAGGCTTCGAACTGGACGCGTTCAGCAAAGAGAAGATGCAAGCCACCGAAAAAGAACTGCGTGAAGAGCGCGCTGCCGTTGAGCACCTGCTCGGCTAAACGCGCCTGCTAAGCGCTTTTTATAAGCGCTTAGTCACGCAAAACCCCGCAAGATTTCTTGCGGGGTTTTTTTGTTTGCCCGGCGAAGCCGGCAAACCCGGCCATCTGAAAGAAGATGGCGTCACCCCGACTGAGGGGAAGACAATCCGACTGGCAAGGGCGTCACTGGCCAACGGTGGGGTCTGAAGGAAGCCATAGGAAGTTAACG
>NZ_JBSXNH010000092.1:0-98790 GCF_056857535.1 Vreelandella sp. L-25 | reverse complement strand
CAAAGAAAGCGCTTCGCTCTTCCTCAGTCCAGATTTTTCTGGCATCTGCTTCAAATGTAGGGGTTTCGATGATGGTAAACATGACAGTCAATATACGTCATTGACGGAGTTTTGCAAGATGCTGGTCACAAGGGTTAACGCTGAGCACAGCGGCGACCTTGGAATGGCGACGAAGGAGCCATGGAAAGGGCGTCCGGCGGCCATCGGCCGCGTACTGCTGCGACTTGTTAAGGGCCTGTTCACCCTTGGTTTTTATTGGGCACCCAATGCTGAATGCCAACTCCCGATACTGTGTGCCATCTTGACCCATTGCGCCAGGAACCAGGCCACCGAATGAGCGGAAATTACCCGACGATTACGCCGGATTGCCCCGCGACCTGAACTCCAAATTACGCGCCGAAGCCGTTGCCAAACTTAGGGCTGTTTTCTGCCTGCCGGCAACCTGCCAAGCGGCGGTAAAACACCAAACCAAAGAACACCGGAGCAAGGCCTTTAAGGAACCGCTGATCAATTCGGTTCTAAGCGGCTGAAGCGCTCAGAATGGTACTTTCACCGCATCAGCGGTCGCTTTCTGACCAGTAAAGATGGCCTATTTCCCCTGCCAGCCGGATTATTCGGCTGGCAGGGCAGATTCAAGGCGCACTGGCCCCGTCAACTCGTCCTTCACATCTCGTCGCCAGCACCAGGTTGGCCAGCCCGAACAGGCTGAATAGCTGCGCCTGGTTCTTGGCCAGCCCCTTGTAGCGCACCTTGCGGTAGCCGAAGAGGTTCTTGATGACGTGGAACGGATGCTCAACCTTGGCGCGGATGCTGGCCTTGGTTCTCTCGATCTTCAGCAGCAGTTCTTTCATCGGGCTCTCTTCCATCTTCTTGATGCCGCCCCGTTTGGCCGCGATACAGCAACGGGAATCCTCCGCGTCCTTCTCTTCACCCAGGCGCTTGCCCATACCGATGTAGCCGGCATCAGCGTGGACTCGCTTGTCATCATCCCGCACCAAGTGGTCTGCCATAGTGACATCTGCCACGTTAGCCGAGGTGGCAACCACGGTATGCGTCAGCCCGGTCACCGCGTCGACGCCAATGTGAGCCTTCATGCCGAAGTACCATTGGTTGCACTTGCGGGTCTGTTTCATCTCGGGGTCGCGCTGCTTGGCCTTGTTCTTGGTGGAGGGCGCGGCCGCGACGATGGTGGCGTCGACAATGGTGCCCTCACGCATAAACAGCCCCTTCTCGGCCAGGTGAGCATTGATCTCCTCGAAGATCCGCTGCGTCAGGGCATGCTTTTCCAGCAGATGGCGGAAGCGCAGTAGTGTGGTCGCATCCGGCACGCTCTCGATGGCCAGGTCGATCCCCACGAAGTCGCGCATCGCCTGGCTGTCGTAGATGGCATCTTCGAGCGCCTCGTCAGCAAGCGCATACCACTGTTGCAGGAAGTAGATCCGCAGCATGCGCTCAAGGCCGATGGGCGGCCGGCCCCGCTTGCCCGCCGCGTTTGGGAAGTAGGATGGCGACAACGCATCGATCAACCGTTGCCAAGGCACTAGCGACTCCATCTGGGCCAGAAACCGCTCGCGGCGGGTGACCTTCTTCTTGTTCTGGTGCTCTGCCTGGGCGAACGAGATCTGCTTCATAGGACGGCTCTGTCAGACGGTGGTGGGATGATCAGATTCTACCCCGCCGGTGTCGATCCGGCAGCTACGGCGGGATTTGTGCAGTGTTTCCTTAACGCCCGGCTCACGCGTCGGTTTGGAGCCGCGAAGCGGCGGAAAATCGGTCGCTGTGCAGCCGATTGTTATGTTTTCCCCGAAGTGCTAGACTGTGTATAGAAACTGCAAACCATACACATAGGTGCACCATGAGAACAAACATTGTCATTGACGACCAGTTGATGGCCGAAGCCCTCAAAGCCTCTGGCTACGAAACCAAAAAAGAAGCCGTTGAGCAAGGCCTGAAACTTCTGGTCCAGTTGAGCAAGCAGCAGGAAATTCGAAAACTGCGCGGCAAGGTCAAGTGGGAAGGCGACCTGAATGAAATGCGGAGCGCCGGATGATACTGGTGGACACCAGCGTCTGGATCGACTATTTCAACGGAGTCACTAACCCACATACTGACCTGTTGGATGCCTCGATAGTCCAAGGATCTGTCGCTATCGGGGACCTCATATTTCTGGAAATCCTCCAAGGCATCCGCAACGACAAACAGTATCGTCAGACCAAACAAAGCCTGATGGCGCTAGATCAATATGAAATGTTTGGCAAAGATATGGCAGCCAAATGTGCCGACAATTATCGAGCGCTTCGTAAAAAGGGCATCACGATCAGAAAGACTGCCGATGTGATCATCGCGACATTTTGCATAGAGAAGGAGCTACCCCTGTTGTTCCTGGATCGTGACTTTATCCCCTTTGTTGATCATCTTGGACTTGAGCCGGCTCTGAGAGAAACATAACAGTGATTATACGCCCTTCCACATAACACTTTTGAACGCGCCAGCATGATTATTGATGTTATATCGCCACTCAAACAGGCATAAACCACTGTTTCTAATAGACTATGTCTGACTCATGGCAGCATAAACAAAATTCGCGTGCCTGCTGCTTTTTACGGTTTAATCATACTCTATTGATGAATTTGGCTTTGGTCACGTAGATTTTTGGAAAAATTGCGTTGGGTCAAAGGATGGAGTGGTTTGAGGAGTGTGAGTGAGGGGATGTGGCGGGGCCGGGGCGGCTGGGGCCGCCTTCGCGCCGGGCCGCCGCTGCGGGTGGGGTGAGGTTTGGTGGCTTGATTGTCGCGAGCTAAAGCTTCCTGCCACAAGGGTGGGTGGGGTGAGGTTTGGTGGCTTGATCGTCGCGAGCTGAAGCTCCCTCCCACAATGGGGGCTTCGTGCCGGTGTCCGCGGCGGGTGGTTGGGGCTCAGTTCGCAACGTCTCGCACTAACCTGTCACCCCTCTCCCCTTCCACTTTTCGCCTCACTTCAAAGCTCGATGCCTTTTTGGGCTTTGATGCCTTGGTCTTTGAAGGCGTGTTTGACGACTTTCATTTCGGTGACGGTGTCGGCGAGGTCGATGAGTTGTTGGGGGGCGTAGCGGCCGGTGACGATGGCGTGTTGCATGTCGGGGCGGGCTTGTAGGTCGTCGAGGATCTGGTCTAGGTCGAGGTATTCGTAGCGCAGGGCGATGTTGAGTTCGTCGAGCAGTACCATGTGGTAGCGGTCGTCTTGGAGCATGCGCTTGGCTTGTTCCCAGGCGGCGTTGGCGGCGGCGACGTCGCGTTCGCGGTCCTGGGTGTCCCAAGTGTAGCCTTCGCCCATGACGTGGTAGTCCACGTTGGGCAGGTTGCGGAAGAAGGCTTCTTCGCCGGTGCTGAACGCGCCCTTGATGAACTGCACCACGCCTACTTTCATGCCGTGGCCCAGGGCGCGGGCGAGCATGCCAAAACCGGAGCTGCTTTTGCCTTTGCCGGGGCCGGTGAGCACCAGCAAGATGCCCTGCTCTTTATCGGCGCGGGCAATGCGCTCGTTCATGATTTTTTGCTTGGCCGCCATGCGCTGAGCATGGCGTTCCGGGGTTTTGGCATTTTCGCGCATGGGGGCTCCTTGGGGTGTTTTACCTTTACGCTTTCAATACGTAGCGCAGGGTTTCCACGACCTGATCGGTGGTGGTGCACCAGGCTTGGGCCTGGGCGTCGACTTCTTTCAGCGGGTGAACGATCTCTTCGCTGTGCAGCGTGATGTAGGGCTTGGCCAGGGCTGCGCAGTAGCCTGCATCGAAGGCGGCGTTCCACTGTTTGTACTTGTCGCCAAAGCGCACCACCACCAGATCGGCTTGTTCGATCAGGGTGCGGGTGCGGATGGCGTTCACTTTGGAGGACTGGTGGTCACGCCAGAACCCGTTCTCCGGTTTGCCCAGGTGGTCGCCAGCGGCATCAGAGGCGTCGTGGTCGGTCACCGGGGCGGTGAAGACCACGTCCAGGCCTGCGGCTTCTGCGCCGCGCTGGATCTCTTCGCGCCAGTCAGTGTGAATCTCGCCGGAAAGGTAGACGTAAAAGCTCATAGTAGCTCCTTTAGGGTTGGGGAGTGTCTCGCCGCTCTATGATAGCCCACTACTGCTTTATGGAAAAACCTTCCATATTTTTGGGCTAATAGCTGCGCGCTCCCCTGCCCGTTACTCCGCTAGGTGAATTGGTTGGCCGGTGAAAATATCCGCCACCAATTTAGGCGCGGAGGGAAAGTAGCCGTGGAAATAGCTGGCGATCAGCGCGCCCTCACGGTAGATGGGTTCGGCTTCGCTACCAGCCAATTTGCGGGTGCGGGCCAGCGGTTGCATGGAGGTGTCCAGCAGCGAGTGATGGTAGGTGTGGCCGCGCAGTTCGCCGCGTTGGCTGTGTAGGCTTTGTAGGCCTAGCGCTGTCAGCTTACCGGCCATTTTGGCGGTGCCGGGCAGCAGCCCCATCATCGTGTGGCCTGTGCCTTCACCGTCGACCAGCTGCTCGACGCAGCTCATTAGCCCGCCGCACTCGGCGAGTATCGGTTTGCCTGCGCGGTGGTGGGCGCTGATCGCCTCTCGCATCGGTTGATTAGCACTAAAGCGGGCGGCGTGAAGTTCCGGGTAGCCACCGGGCAGCCAGAGGGCGTCGCATTCTGGCAGTGTAGAATCGTTGAGCGGTGAGAAGAAGTGCAGCGCCGCGCCCATCTCCTCTAATACATCGAGATTGGCGCGGTAGATAAATGCGAAGGCGTCGTCTTTGGCGATGGCGATACGCACGCCGCGCAAATAGTCCGGTGCAGGCGTGGGGGCGTCAGCACTTAGCGATACCTCTTTAGGCAGGCGACCTAGCCCAGCTTCTTCTAACACCTTGGCGGCGGCGTCTAGCTGGGCATCCAGGCCGCTCAGCTCGCTGGCTTGCACCAGGCCCAAGTGGCGGTCGGGGATTTTCATCGCGTCATGACGGGGAATTGCGCCCAGCAGCGCAATGCCTTCCGGCATGCTCTCATTCAGCAGCTTGCTGTGGCCGGGGCTGCCGATGCGGTTGGCGATCACTTCGTGAATAGTGAGATCCGGGTGGTAGTTGGCCAGGCCTTGTGCCACCGCGCCAAAGGTTTGCGCCATGCCCCAGGCATCAATCACCGGCAGCGCGGGGATGCCCGCCAGGATGGCTAAGTCCGCACTGGAGGGTGAGCCATCGAATAGCCCCATGGAGCCCTCCACCAAAATCACGTCAACTTCTTGGGCGGCTTTGGCTAAGCGCCAGCGGCACTCGTGCTCGCCGGTCATCCAGGGGTGAAGCTGATACACCGGCTGGCCGGAAGCGACTTCTTGCACCATGGGGTCTAGGTAATCGGGGCCGTGTTTGAAGACCCGCACGGTGCGCCCGGCGTTACGGTGCAGCCGTGCCAGCGCCGCCGTGACCATGGATTTTCCCTGACCCGAACCGGGGGCGCTGATGAGCGCTGCGTGTGCTTTACCTTGCAACATGTCTCTTCCTTAAATCACTCATGGTCGGTAAGGGGTGCCTGGATGGGCACGAACACCGGCGCACCATCCACATCTACCGTAGCCAGCCGCTGTTGGTAGAGCCGTTCTAGGGCGCTGGGCACCAGCATGGTGTCCCGGGGGCCCCAGCAGGCTTCGCCGCTGGGGTATAGCAGCAGAATGTGGTCGCACCAGCGGGCGGCCAGGTTGAGATCGTGCAGGCACATCATCACCGCGCTGCCCTGGGCGGCCTGTTCGGCCATCAGCGCCATCACCGCGCTTTGGTGGTGTAAATCCAGGTGGTTGGTGGGTTCGTCCGCCAGCCAAATATTGGGCGCTTGGGTAAGCACCGTCGCCATCGCCACCCGCTGGCGTTCACCGCCGGAAAGCGTGCTGACCAAGCGGTGGCGAAGATGTGCCACATCCAGCGCTTCCAGGGCGGCCTCGGCGCGGGCGTAGTCGTCGGCACCTTCCATCTGCCATAGGGAAAGGTACGGGTGGCGGCCAATCAGCGCGGTCTCCAGCACCGTGGCGGGAAAGCCGTCTAGCCGCTCTTGAAACACCAGCCCTAGGCGTTGGGCCACTTGCCGCCTGCGCAGCTGGCTTAGTGGCGTGTCTCCTATCAGCACCTGCCCTGAACGGGGGGCGTTCAGCCCCGCCAGCGTATGCAACAGCGTAGTTTTACCCGCGCCATTGGGGCCAAGCACGCCCCACACCTGCCCCGGTTCAATGGTGAGGTTCAGCGCCGTGCCTTCGCTACGCCCTGGCACGTTAATGATCAGGTCTTGAGTCGCCAAGCGGGTCATCAGCGGCTCCGGTAGAGCAAAAAGAGGAAGGTGGGCACACCCAGCAGCGCGGTAATCACGCCTACGGGGAGCTGCTCGGGGGCAATCATGGTGCGCGCTAGGGTATCGGCGAGTACCAGCAGCGTGCCGCCTGCCAGGGCGCAGGCAGGTAAAATCAGCCGCTGGTCGTTGCCGAGCAGCAGGCGCAGCATATGGGGCACTACTAGCCCCACAAACCCAATGCTGCCTGCGGTGGTCACGGCGGTGGCGGTCAAGAGGCTGGCGGCAATGTAAATTCCCCACTCCAATGGGCGAACATCCACGCCCAGGGCGGCGGCCTGCTGGGGGCCACGGGCCAGTACGTTGAGGCTGCGCCCCAGGGGTATCAGCAATACACAGGTGGCGATTAATAGCAGCAGCGGCGGCCACGGCGCGCGAGCGTAGGATAAATCCCCCATCAGCCAGTAGAGCATCCCCGGCAGCCGCTCGGCAGGGCTTAGCGCGAGCATCAGGGTAATCACTGCGCCCCACCCCGCGGCCACGACCACGCCCGTCAGCAACAGCCGGGCAGGCGTCCAGCCGCCGCTGCCGTGGGCTAGGCCAAACACTAAAAACGTAGAGAGCAGCGCGCCTAAAAATGCCGAACCCGAAATAAGCACACCGCCCATCCCGGCCAACATGGCCGCCAATGCCCCCATCGATGCCCCACCAGACAGCCCCAGTACGTAGGGGTCTGCCAGCGGGTTACGCAGCAGCACCTGCATCAAGGCACCGGCCACCGCCAGCAATCCGCCCACCGCAAAGGCAGAAAGCGCCCGTGGCAGGCGAAGCTCGATCACCATGGTACGCGCCAGCACATCGCCCTGGCCCTGCACCACCGCCCAGAGCTGCGCTGCCGAAAGCTGCGCGCTACCCACCGCCAGAGAAAATAGCATGGCGGCCACGGCGATCAACGCCAGCAGGCCAAGGGGTTGCCACAGGCGCGCCACCATTAAGAGGCCCCGCGCTTTTGGCGAGTTTGTTCAAGTTTCTCACACAGAATTTGTGCGCCTTCCAACAGGCGCGGAGTGGGCCGCTGAATTAAAGAAGGTGGCACAAAATAGAGGTTATCGCCCGTTACGGCGGCTAAATTGGGGTACTGTTCCCAGTGGGTGAGCCAGTGGCGGTTCTCCTCTCCCATGCCTCCAGCAATAATGGCCTCGGGGTTGGCGGCCAGCACGGCTTCGTCATCCAGTCTTGGCACCAGCCGTTCCAGCTCGCCAAAGACGTTCTCGCCGCCGCAAAGCTCTACTACCTGACCAATCAGATGTTCGTTATTAACGCTCATCAGCGGCTCGTCCCACACCTGATAAAACGTGGGTACCGGGTCGCGCTCCCTGTAGCGGGCGGTGAGCGCGGCCATGCCGTCTCTAAACTCGCTAGCCGCCTGCCGCCCAGTTGGTTCAGTTCCCGCTAAAAGGGCCAGTCGCTCAATGGTGTGGGCGACGTCTTCCACGCTACGCGGCTCGATGTAGAACACCGGCATGCCCAGCGCTTCTAGGGTTTCCATCTGCTCGGCGGGGTTACCTGTTACCCAGCCGATGACTAAATCCGGGGCAAGCCCGACCAGGGCTTCCAAATCGATTCGGGTGTGGCTGCCCACCGAGGCCACGTCCTTTGCTTCCGGCGGGTAATCGCTGTAGCTCACCACGGCCACCACCTGATCTCCTGCGCCTGCGGCGTAGGTCAGCTCCGTTGCCCCTGGGGAGAGCGTGGCAATACGCCGTGCAGCGTTGTGCAGGCATACTTCGCGGTCACGAGCATCTACCACGCAGCGTGAGTGGTCGTGCCCCTGGGCGGGTATGGTTATGAGCAAAAACGCGAGGCCCAAGGCCCCGCGCATTAACCCACGTTGGCTACTGGCCAAAATGAACACTCACGAAGGCCGCACGGCCGGCGTTGAGGTAATCAAAAGGCACGAAAGCCCCGGCTCCGGGATCAAACTCTGAACCTTGCGCAGTGACCACCTCTTTATCCAATGCGTTTTCCAACGTGGCACGGACTGACCACATTGGCGCAAAGCTCCAACCGGCGCGCAGATTGACCAGGCCGAAGCCGCCCAGGCGGTCCTGGTTGTCGGCATCGTCATAGCGATGGTTCTGCACCACCCAGGAACCGCCCAGTGACCAGTCGCCCAGCTCACGATCAACATCAAAGCGCAGGCTCTGAGTGGCACGGCGCTGCAGGCGCTTGCCGGTCTCACGATTCTCAGGGTCGGTGTAGGTCGCCGCAGCGGCCAGTGTCCAGTCAGCCAGTTGAGCGCCAGCGCTCAGCTCGACACCGCGGATACGCGTGGTGGGGATATTCGTCGTCGTGCCGCCCATTTGCCAGGAAATCAGATTGTCGATCTCGGTCTGATAGAGCGCCGCATCCCAGAACCAGTGCGCATATTGACCACGCATCCCGAACTCCAAGGTTTCGGAGGTTTCTGCTTCCAGATCAGGGTTGCTCCAGCCCGGCCAGTAGAGCTGATTAAACGTCGGTGCCTTAAAGGCTGTGCCGTAGCTGGTACGTAACGTGTGATGGGCATCCAGGTCATAACCCAGCGCCAGGCTGCCGGTCACTTCGTCACCGTATGCCTCGTTATCGTCGAAGCGCAGGCTGGCCTGCACGGCGAATGGCGCGAAATCCAGCAACGCCTGACCGAAGACCGCCTTGTTGTCGCGTTCTTCGATATCATAAGGGCCATCCCAAGGCGTACCCCCGGTAATACTACCGGCCACGCTATCGTTCAGATACTCCGCGCCGATAATCAGCTCATGCACACCGGCACTAAACGTATTCTCCCAACGGGCCGTGCGCGTCTTCGTATCAAGAACAGAATCATAGGCATAGTTGACGCTCTCATCGCGTGCTTCACTAAGCGTCAACCGGCTGCGCCAGTTATCAGTGATCGGCAGCTCACCATAAATGCCCGCCACCTGTTGCACATAATCCGTCGTGGCCAAGTTACCACTCACGTCATACTCGGTAGTACCACGCGCCCTCAGCGCCAAAAAACCGACTTCCGCACCGCTATCGAAGGTATGTGACATGCGTGCCAGCGCCGAGGTATTGTCATAGCCCATATCTTCGCCGCCCTGGCGTACCGGCTGGCCACCGGTATCGAAGCGGCTACCGGCAAAGCTATAGCGGGTGCCACCACTGCTGCCCGAAAGTCCGGCACTATACCGCTGGGTGTCGAAGGAGCCACCACCAAACGAGAGGCGTGGAGTCGGTTCGCCCTCTTCGCCATCGTGCGTAAATAGCTGCACCACTCCGCCCACTGCATCGGCACCATAGAGACTGCCGCGCGGGCCACGCACGATCTCGGCACGCTGGAACATGCGCGGATCGAGGTACTGCCAAGCTGCACCGCCCGCCGTCGCCGAGCGCAGGCGAATGCCGTCGATCATCAGTAGCGTCGACTCGTTGCTGGTACCCCGCAGGTAGGCACTACTAGTCTTGCCGAAACTGCCATTGCTGGAAACGTCCACGCCCGGCTGGCCGCGCAGCAGGTCGGTAATACTGACGGGGTCTTGGCGGCGCAAGGCTGCTTCACCAATCACCGTGACCGATGAGAGGCTTTCATTAGCGGTGCGCGGTGCCAGTGCAGCCGTAACGACGACGGGATTAAGCGAGCTGACAGTGCCTGCCGTTTTCGTCGAGGTTTGCGCCTGCGCCTGGACGGCCATTGGCAAAGCAGCCATGGCGAACGCCGCCAGAGTGACGGGGGGGTAAAAACGATTAAACATGGTGGGTCCCTTGCTCACTGTGCTCACCCGCACAGCGTGTTTTTAGTGACCGGGCAGGGGCACACAAGGGAAAGCATCGGCTGAACGCCTCTGGTATTCGCCCTGCACATGCCCTCCGCATGCCGGTAATCTTTGGCTTTTTTAGTCGTCACTCTTAGGCCGGTCTCCGGGCTGACGAGCGAAAGGGGCGGCTTAACGTAAGCGCCATACCTTTCCGAACGACCACCTTCCCATGCGTAAGCACAGTGGCGTCTCTAGCCGTTCTTATCTCGATCACCGTTGCGGGGGCAGCGTTGGATTCACAAAAAACGTTCACCAACTTCCCGTTTAATTGATGGCGTTAGTGCCACCAGCACCTGAGAGTGCGCGTAAACTAGCAACTTGTTAGAGGTTGGTCAATTTACCGTCTAGCCTTTCAGCGCCTGTAATAGGCCGTGGCGAACGTACCATACCTGCTCAGCGTGGGCGGCGGCATCCTGGGTGAACCAGCCGTTTAAATCGCGCAGGCGGCGCTGGTCTCGGGCGATGGGCACCAGGCCACGACCCAGTTCGTTGGCAATAATCACCAGCGTGACGTTATCCTCTGCGGCGGTTTGGTTTAGGCGCTGTAAATCTTCCCGCCACTGGGCTCGCCACTCGTCGCTGCTGAAGTCAGAATCCTGCGCGGCGGTGAGCCACTCAAACAAGCCGTGGAGCACCAGCGGCGTATTCGGTAGCATGACGTGGGCGACCTCATGAAGGCGCTGGCCAGGGGCTAAGCGCCACCATACCGCACTGGGGAAGCGTTGTTTTACAGCGTCGCGCTTACCTGCACTGGCACCGCCGATGAATAGTTGCATTGCCATTCTCCTTTTCCATCCTCACCTGCCTGATACGCGAGCTGCCAGCGCCGTCCTTGGGCCTGATGCACAATTCCCTCCCAAAAATCGAGGGTTTCAAAACGGCGGCGTAGCTCACGAATCACACCGCCGTGGGTCACCACTAACACTTTTTGATAGCCATACTGCTGAGTGTGTGCCGCGACATCGTCGAGCCAAGCATCTAGGCGTTCGCGCAGCTGGCCAGAAGACTCTCCACCGGGAATTTGCAGCTCTCCGGCGCTATCAATCCAGGCACGATAGTGCGGCAATTCTTTTAATTCATCGTAAACCTTGCCTTCGTACTCGCCAAAATCGAGCTCCCGTAGGCGCGGTTCGGCATAGACGGGTATACCCGGTTTTGCTGCTTGTAACCACGCCAGCGTTTGCTGGCAGCGGCCAAGGTCACTGGCATAAATCGCGTCAAAGCGTTCATCCATCAGGGCTTTCCGAAGCGTTAGCAGCCCTTCCTCCGCATCGGGAAACAGCAGCGGAATATCTCGCTGGCCCTGGTAACGGCGCTCTAAATTCCAGGCGGTGATACCGTGACGAACTGCCACCAACTCCACATTAAGACCAGTAGCCAAAGCTCTCCTCCTTCAATGGTGGCACCGACCATATCGCCGTTAATGCCGTTAAATAGACGCAGCAGCGCCGCACGCGTCAGCGCTAACCAACACGCGACTGCGACCAGCCATAGCGCCATTGCGGGCCATACCAACGCCAGCGGTAGCAACGGCACCAGCGCTAGCCCAACATCGCGGCAGCTGAGCGACTGCTGCCAGCTCCAGGCCAGGCCGCGTGAGTGGGCGCATGGGGTCAGTACAAGTAGCGCGACTCCCGCCCAACGCCCCAACGCGGGCACCACCATCAGCCACCACAGCGGCGCGTGATACTGCAGCAGCGCCCAGAGCAGCACGCCCTTCCAGGCCAGCAAAAACAGCAGCGCTAACATACCGAAGCTGCCGATTTGTGGGTCTTTCATGATCTCCCAGCGCCGTTCCAGCGGCTGGTTGCTGCCCAGCGCATCGGCCAGGTCCATCACGCCATCCAAGTGCAGGCCACCGGAAATGGCCACCCACAGGCTAAGCAGTACCAGCGCCGCGATGGGCGATGGGGTTTGCCACTGGCCCAACAGCAGGGCGACACAGGCCAGCAGCGCCCCCACCATCAGGCCCACCAGCGGGTAGGCGCGAATGGCCCAGCGCCGGGTGGCCGGTGTCCAGGGGCAGGCAACGGGGAGCGGCAGACGCGTCAGAAACTGCAGCGCCAGCAGCATGCCGTACAGAGCGTGTTTCATGGTGCGCCAGCCGCCTTCCATTCGATGGACTGCCCGGCCACCACCTCCACCACCCGGTCGGCCTGGGCCGCCAGCCAGCGGTGCAACCCTTGCAGGAATTCCACGTAGCGCCACACCTCTGCCGAGGCAGGCAGGAGCGCTTCGTTGAGATCGTTGGAGACCACCACCAGCGTCACCCCCCGGCGGCGGGCATCGTGAAGCGCACGCACCAACAGCGCAAAGGCTTCCGTTTCGCTGACCGGTGCGGCGTCCTCCTGAGTATTGAACATCACCTGGCTGGCCCAGAGGGTCAGGCAGTCCAACAGGGCGGCATGGCCGTTGGGCACCTGGGCCACGGCCTGTTCGATGTTGAGCGGGGCTTCCAGGGTGACCCAGTGGTTGGCGCGGCGGGCCTGATGATGGCCTACCCGTTCGGCCATTTCGCTATCGTAGATGTCGGCGGTGGCCACGTAGTAACACGTCTTGCCGTCGGCGTACTGCTGAACACACTGCTCCGCCACCAGGCTCTTGCCCGACCGAGCCCCTCCACTAACAAAGACAATCATTCAGCACCTTTGACAACCGATCATTGGTCACACCATCACGTAGCGCCAGCCTTAGCCAACCACCCTTCAGGCCAGCAAAACCATGGGTATGTCGCGCCAGCATACCTTGGTGAAGCAGGCGCTCAAGCAGCACGATACTGGAAATGCCCCGCTGCCGCTGGGCGGCCCCAGGCCGCACCAGATGAAAGCAGCTGTGGCTGGGCACCACCTCCAGCCCCAGCGCGGCCAGGGCAGCGCCCATGCGTGGCTGCTCACGGGCCAACCACTGGTGGGTACGCCGGGCAAAGCCCTCATCCGCCAGCAGCGGCGGCACCAGTTCAGCAGCCAGATGATTGACGCTCCAGGGCGGTTGCTGCGCCTGAAGCTGAGCGATACGCCCCTCATCGGCCAGCACGTAGCCCAGCCGCAGGCCCGGCAGGGTAAAGAATTTGGTCATGGAGCGCAGCAGGATCAACGCCGGGTAGCGTTGGAGCAGCGGAGTCAGCGGTGCAGCCTCCAATGCCAGGTCGATGAAGGCTTCATCCACCACCAGCGAGGCCCCCGGTTTCAAGGCGTCCAGCAGCGCCTCGATAAGCGCCACGGGCAGCAGCGTGCCGGTGGGGTTGTTGGGGCGGCAGACGAACACAACATCAGCGCTGGCTGCCGCCTGCAGCAACGCGGCCGCGGGCGGGTCGAAGGTGCCCGGCAACAGGCCAAGCTCGCTGATGCGCACACCGTGGGCGTTGCAGGCCCGGGCATACTCGCCAAAGGTAGGAGTGACGATCAGCGCCTGCTGGCCAGCGTGGTGCGCCGCCGCCAGAAAGATGGCCTCCGCACCGCCGTTGGTGAGCAGTACCTGCCCCGGCTCCACGCCTGCGTGTTCGGCAATCGCCTGCCTGGCGGCGCGGTAGTCCGGTTCGGGGTAGCGGCCCAGCCCAGCCAGGCGCTGGGCCAGGTAGCCGGTTACCCAGCCGGGCGGGCCCAGCGGGTTCAGGTTGGCGCTGATATCTTCCAGCGGGTGGTCGGCAGGCAGGCCAAAGCGCTGCAGCAGCGCGGCGGCCTGGCCACCGTGGCTTGGCCAATGATGGAGAGGCAGATTGCCGGGCTGGTCGCGCATCACCCGGCCCCCGTAGCCATCACGAGGCACAGCTGCAGGAAGAGCAGCAGGAAGAACATCAACAGGAAGAACAGCAGCCAAGCCCCGTGCATCAGCCAAATCGTGGTAGTGATGTGGCTGGCTTTCAGTAAATCATGGGCGGTGCCCAGCGTGGCCCGGTGTGATACTTGCCCCTGGTAGACGTTGGTGCCGCCCAACTGGACGCCCAGCAAATTCGCCACCATCGCCTCGGGCCAACCCGCGTTGGGGCTTGGATGGCGGGGTGCTTCGCGCCAGGTGGCCGCCAGAGCGCCCCGCCAGCGCAGAGGTGAGCGGTGAAACACCCCATACAGCACGCCCGCCAGCCACAGGCACAGGGCGGTCAGCCGGGCAGGCAGCCAGTTGGCCAGGTCGTCCAGCCTGGCCGAGGCGTAGCCGAAGTCGCCGTAGCGCTCGTTCCGGTAGCCCACCATGGAGTCCAGCGTATTGATGGCCTTGTAGGCCAGCGCCAGCGGCGCGCCCCCCAGCAGCGCAAACAGCAGCGGCGAGGTAATGCCATCGACGGTGTTTTCCGCCACGGTTTCCACCGCGCCTCGGGTAATCTCGGCTTCATCCAGAGCCTGGGTATCACGCCCCACCACTCTGGACAGCGCCTGCCGCGCGCCGGGCAAATCGCCCTGCCGCAACGGGGCGGCAATGGCCCGCCCGGCATCCGCCAGCCCCTTGATGGCCAGCGCCGTGGCCAGCAGCCACAGCTCGGCGGCCAGCCCCAGCCAGGGGTGCACCCACGACAACAGCGCAAGCCCCAGCCAGGCCACCGACAAGGTGCCCAGCACCACCACCAGGGTAAGGCACCCGCCCAACAGGCGCCGCCGCTGGGGGCTGCCTTTGTTCCAGCGGTGCTCCAGGGCGCTAATCGCCTTGCCGAGGATCACCACCGGGTGGGGCAGCGCGCGCGGGTCCCCCACGATCAGATCGATGACGATGGCCAGCGCGACCCATCCGGCCAGAGCGGGCAGGCTCAGCAAGTCGAGACTCATGGTGCCTTGCCACTCACCCCCGCCTGGGAGAACGTGGCCATGTCACTGAGCATGGCGACAGCAGCCTGTAGCAGCGGGTAAGCCAGCGCCGCCCCACTGCCCTCGCCCAGGCGCATTTCCAGGGCCAGCAGCGGCTGCGCCGCCAGGGCTTCCAGCGCCAGGGCGTGGCCCGGCTCCGCCGAACGGTGGCCAAACACCAGGTAGTCGCGCAGTGCCGGGGCCATGCGGCAGGCGGTCAGGGCCGCTACCGTGGCAATGAAGCCATCCACCACCGCGGGCAGGCGGTGGGCCGCCGCCGCCAGGTACGCACCCGCCATGGCGGCGATTTCCAGGCCGCCCAGCTTGCACAACACCTCCAGCGGGTCGTCAGGATTCGCCTGGCGATTGGCCAGCGCCCGCTCGATGACCGCCGCCTTGTGGGCCTGCTGGGTGCTGTCGATGCCGGTGCCCGCCCCCACCACCTGGGCGGCAGGCACCCCTAGCAAGGCCGCCAGCATGGCGCTGCTGGCGGTGGTGTTGGCGATACCCATTTCGCCCACGATGAGCCCATTGGCCCCCGCCTGTACGGCCCGCTCGACCGCTGCCATGCCGGCCTGTATGGCCTGGCGCGCGTCGTCCAGCGGCATGGCGTCGTGGTGCAGCATGTTGGCCGTGCCCGAACGCACGCGGGCATCGGTGGCTCCCGGCAGCGGTCGCGGCGACGCCACACCGACATCCACCACGTCCACCCGAGCGCCCAGCTGGCGGGCAAACACGTTGATGGCCGCGCCCTGCTGAACGAAGTTGGCGACCATCTGCGCGGTCACCTCCTGGGGAAACGCCGACACGCCTTCAGCGGCCACGCCATGGTCGGCGGCAAACACCACCACGGCAGGGCTATCCACCCGAGGGCGGGCGCTGCCCGTGATGGCGCTGAGCTGAATCGCCAGCGCTTCGAGCCTGCCCAGGCTGCCGGGCGGCTTGGTCAAGGTATCGAGGTAGGCACGAGTGCGCTCAGCGGCGGCGGCATCGACGGGGCCGATATCAGGCAGCCAGGGGTAAGCGGCAAGGGAGTCAGAAGCGGCAGCAGAGGACGCGCTGGGAGGCATGGCAGCTCCAGTGGCAGCAAAACCAGAGATGAAGTGATCGCAAGCGCAGCATGGTAACAGATGCGGGCGGCCAGCGGAGCCACCCGGACTGTGGTTACCGTACCGGCAATCAGTAAACGGGGGTTTCCTGCCAGCCACCGCCCAGCGCCTTGAACAGCGTGGCCGTGGCCGCCAGCTGTTCACGGCGCGCATCGGCCTGGGCCAAACGGGCCGAGAGCAGGTTGCGTTCGGCGTCCAGGCGCTCCAGCTGGCTCACCTGCCCCTGGTCGTACATCAGCACGGCCAGCTCCCGGGTACGGGCAACGGCCTCCAGCTGTTCGTCGATGGCGGCCAGCCGTCGCTCGCTGAAGTCGTAGCTGTAGAGCGCATCGCGCACTTCGTTGAAAGCGGTCAGCACGGTCAGGCGATACTGCGCTTCGGCCTGTTCGGCCAGCGCTTCGGCGCTTTCCACCCCGGACTGGCTACGACCGAAGTCGAACAGCGGCCCCATCACCGAGGCCCCGACGCCCCAGGTGCGGGCCACATCGCTGAACAGATCACTGGTGCTGGCGGCCGCAGTGCCCAAAAAGGAGCTGAGATTGAGCGACGGCAGGCGGTTGGCCTCGGCCACGCCGATCTGGGCGGTGGCCGCGATCAGCGCCGCTTCTGCCGAGCGAATGTCGGGCCTGCGCTGGAGCATCGCCGACGGCATCATGGCAGGTATGCCCACCGGCTGGGCCAGGTCGTCCAGCCGCGACGTGCCGGTGTCCAGGGTAGTCAGCAGCTCATCGGGGGACATGCCCACCAGCGTGCCCAGGGCCCCGCGCAGGGTTTCCACCTGCTGCTTGAGCGACGGCAGCTCTGCCTGCAGGTTGCGCCACTCGGCTTCGGCCTGGCGCAGTTCCAGTTCGCTGATGTCGCCATGCTCGAAGCGCAGCGCCTGAAGGCGATAGGTCTCCTGGTACGCGGCCAGGGTCTCCTCCATCAGCGCTTGCTGGGCTTCGGCACTTTTCAGGCTGACGTAGGTGGTGACCACGTCACCGATCACGCCCAGCTCGGCGGCGTCTCTGGCAAACAGGCTCTCCTGCAGGGCGGCCATGGCCGCAGCGCGCTGGTTGGCTAGCCGCCCCCACAGGTCGATTTCATACTCCAGGCTAGCGGCCAGGGAGTACTGGTTGTTGGTGGAGGTCAGCAGCTCCTGCACGGACTGAACATCGATGGGCAGCAGCTCCTGCACGGGCTGAACATCGATGGGCAGCGCCGCCCCCGGAGTGCGCTCACGGTTGGCTTCGGCCTGATAGCCCACGGTGGGAAAGCGCTCGGCATCGGCAAACCCCAGCTGGGCCCGGGCCTCGCGAATGCGCGCCAACTGAATCGCCAGTTCGAGATTATCTTCGCTGGCGCGCTCGACCAGCCGGTTCAGCGCCGGGTCTTCGAAGCGCTGCCACCAACGGTGCCAGTCGTCACGGGCCTGCTGCTCCAGAGTGATATGGGCAGGCCAACTCTCCGGCAGCTCAATGTCGGGCGTTTGATACTCCGGGCCGACCGCACAGCCTGCCAGCAGCAAGGCCAGCGCCGAGGCAGTGGTGAACGGTTTGAGGCGGGGGCCCCACGGGCGATTCCTGTGCACGCTGATCATCCTTGCAGTTCGGGTGAATACCGATTTAGGGCGGCGTTTAACCAAACACCTGTTCGAAGTGGCTAAGAGTACCTATTATAGGGGGCTGACGAAACAGGGGATACATCACACCACCGTGATCCCCATTGACTTGCAGGGAGGCATTGGATGAGGTTCATCCGCAAGGGGAAGTGGCTACCCACTCTGGCCGGGTTGCTGGCATGCGTGACGTTATTGGCAGGTTGCAGAGACGCCGAAGAGCCCCCCGAGCCTCCGGCTCAGGTGGTCAAACTGTTTGAGACTGGCCAGCAGCAGGCCTTTTCGGGCCGTCGTTTTGTGGGTCGCGTCGATGCCGTGAGCACCGTCAATCTGGCCTTTCAGGTGGGCGGCCGCCTGACCACCTTTCCAGCCGTACAGGGCACCACGCTGGCCAAAGGCGAGCTGATCGCCCAGCTCGATCAAACCGATTACGCCTTGCAGGTGCGCGCCGCGGAAGCGGAATTGTCCCAGGCCCGCCAGCATCTGCAGCGGCAGGAAAATCTGTATCGCCATAACGCCGTCTCCGCCTCGGTGCTGGAAGCGGCCCGCACTGATGCCGAGCTGGCCGCTACCCAGCTGGAGAGCGCCCGCCAGGAGCTGGCCTACACCTCATTGTACGCGCCCTTTGATGCGCTGATTGCCCGCCGCCTGGTGGAAAACCACACCACGCTGCCGCCCAATGCCGAAGTCGTCCGTATTCAGGACATCTCGGAGCTGCGCATTCGCATCAACGTGCCCGAAGCGCTGATGCAGCATCTCGATGGCGAACACGGTTTCAACGCCGAAGCCGAGATCGCCACGCTGCCCGGCGAGCGCATTGCGCTGGAGTACCGCGAACACATCACCGAGCCCGACGAGGTCGCCCAGACCTATCAGGTGGAGTTCGCGCCCGCCCAAGGCGAGCACCTGGTGGCGCTGCCCGGCACCACGGCCACCGTGTTCATCGAACCCGCCGAGCGGCTGGTGTCCGGGGTGATGATGATTCCAGCCAGCGCCCTGGACACCACCGAGAGCGGTGATTTTCGCGTGTGGGTCTACGACCCCGACGAGGGCACGGTATCGCCCCGGGAGGTCACCGTGGGTGAGCTGAGCGACGACGCCGTGATGCTGGTGGCAGGCGTTCAGCCTGGCGAGTCGATTGCGGCGGCCGGGGTACACCTGCTGCGCGACGGCATGCGCGTCAAACCGCTGGATAACGCCCTCTAGGAGCCGCCATGAACATCGCCAAGCTGTCCATCGAACGGCCTCTCAATACCTGGCTGATCGTGGTGATCTGCCTGTTGGGCGGTATCTGGGGATTCAATACGGTGGGCAAACTCGAAGACCCCGCCTTCACCATCCCCAACGCCATCATCAATACGCCCTACCCCGGCGCCACCGCCGTGGAAGTGGAAGAAGAGGTCACCGAACGTCTAGAGCGCGCCATCCAGGAGATGGAGCAGATCGACGTCATCGAGTCGAAGTCGCTACCTGGGCGCTCGGAAATCCAGGTGGAAGTCCACTCCAGCTACCGCAGCCACGAACTGCCGCAAATCTGGGATGAGCTGCGCAACAAGATCAACGATGCCCAGGGCGACCTGCCCGAGGGGGTGCTGGGCTCCCAGGTCAACGACGATTTCGGTGAAGTGTACGGCCTTTTCTATGCGGTCACGGCCGATGGGCTCACCACGCAGGAGATCCGCGACATTTCGACGTTTCTTCAGCGCGAGCTGCTGGCAGTACCCGGCGTGGCCAGGGTGACCACCGCAGGCGAGCGGGAAGAGACCATCTACATCGACATCTCCAACGAGCGCCTGACCACCCTGGGCATTCCCATCAATCAGGTCATCAACACCATCCAGACCGAAAACGCCGTGGAAAACGCGGGCAGCCTGCGGGTAGGGGAACGCCAGGTGCGGCTGGTGGCGCGTAGCGACATCGACAGCACCGCGCTGATCGAAGCCATCCGCATCGGCCGCCCCGGCACCACCGAACAGGTGTCGCTGATGGATATCGCCACCGTCTACCGCGAGCCCAGCGACCAGCCCAACCAGCTGATTCGCTATAACGGCGAGGATGCCTTCACGCTCGGCATTGCGGGCGCCGCCAACGACAACATCATCGAAGTGGGCGAAGCCGTCGAAGCCCGCATGGAAGAGCTGAAAAGCCGCCTGCCGCTGGGCGTAGAGCTACATCCTCTCTACGAACAGCACCATGTGGTCAACGATGCCATCAACGACTTCCTGCTCAACCTGGCCATGTCGGTGGCCATCGTGATCGGGGTGCTGTGCCTGGCCATGGGCTGGCGCATCGGCGTGGTGGTCGGCAGTACCCTGCTGCTCACCGTGCTGGGCACCCTGCTGTTCATGGGGCTGTTAAACATCGAGATGGAGCGTATCTCGCTGGGGGCGCTGATCATCGCCATGGGCATGCTGGTGGATAACGCCATCGTGGTCGCCGAAGGCATGGTCACCAACATCAAGCGCGGCCAGCGCGCCAAGGAGGCTGCAGGCAGCGCCGCCAAGCGTGCCCAGCTGCCGCTACTGGGCGCCACGGTGATCGGCATCATGGCCTTTGCCGGTATTGGCCTGTCGGACGATGTCACCGGCGAATTTCTCTACTCGCTGTTCATGGTCATTCTGGTGTCCCTGATGCTGAGCTGGCTGCTGGCGATCACCGTCACCCCGCTGTTTGGCTACTACCTGCTGCGCCAGAAAGGCGACGACGAGGACCAGCCCGCTGACGAGCAGAAAGCAGGCGAGCGCCAGCACGAAAACGAGGAGGAGGAGGACGAGCCCAGCAAGCGCGAGCTGTACGGCGGCCTGCTCTATCGCGCCTATCGCCGGGTGCTGCTGCTGGCGCTGGGCATGCGCATCATCACCGTCAGCGCGCTGGTGCTGATCACCGCCGTGTGCCTGTGGGCCTTCAGCCTGATTCCCCAGTCGTTCTTTCCGGACTCCAACACGCCGCTGTTCTTCGTCAATATGGAGCTACCCCAAGGCACCGACATTCGCTCGACCGCCGATTACGCCGCCGATATCGAGGCGTATATCCTGGAGCAGGAGGACGTGGTATCGGTGGCCAGCTTCATCGGCCAGGGCGCTACCCGCTTCATGCTCACCTACGCCCCGGAGCAGCCCAACACCGCCTATGCTCAGTTCATCGTGCGCACCGAAGACCTGGACGCCATTCCCGCGCTGGACCAGCGCTTCTACCGAGAGCTGAACGAAGCGTTTCCCAGCGCGCAGGTACGCACCCAGCGGCTGCAATTTGGCCCGGGCGATGGCGCGGGCATCGAAGCGCGCTTTCAGGGGCCCTCCCCGGAAGTGCTGCGCTCGCTGGCCGACCAGGCCCAGCGCATCATGGCCGACAGCCCCTACCTGATCGACCAGCGCACCGACTGGCGCCAGCAGGAGCTGGTAGTGCGCCCGCGCATCAACGAGGAGCGCGCCCGCATTGCCGGGGTCAGTCGTGAAGACATCACCCAGACTCTACAGTTTGCCTCGTCGGGCATTCGGGCAGGCACCTACCGTGAAGGCGAGCACCTGCTGCCCATCGTCGCCCGCCCCCCGGCGGCCGAGCGGGACGATGTGGCACTGCTGGAAAACCGCAACGTGTGGAGCGCCGCGCAGCAGCGCTTCGTGCCCATCAGTCAGGTGGTCTCCTCCTTCGATACCGATAGCGAGGAAGCGCTGATTCAACGCCGCAACCGGGTGCGCACGTTGACCGTCGGGGCCGACCCCGCCGAGGGCTATACCGCCGCCCAGACCTTCGGCGGCATTCGCGAAGAGATCGAGGCCATGACGCTGCCACCGGGCTACCAGCTGAGCTGGGGAGGTGAACACGAGGATTCCGGCGATGCCCAGGAGGCGCTGGCCCAGCAGTTGCCCATCAGCCTGCTGGTGATGCTGCTGACCTCGATTTTGCTGTTTGGCAAGCTCAAGCAGCCGCTGATCATCTGGCTGGTGGTGCCCATGTCGGTGTGTGGCGTGGTGATTGGCCTGCTGGTGACCGGCCTGCCCTTCTCGTTTACCGCCCTGCTGGGCATGCTCAGCCTGTCGGGCATGCTGATGAAAAACGCCATCGTGCTGGTGGACGAGATCGATGGGCAGATCAAGGAGGGCAAGGCGCGCTTTTCTGCTCTGGTGGACGCCAGCATCAGCCGCTTGCGGCCGGTCTTCCTGGCCGCTGGTACCACCATCCTCGGCATGCTGCCGCTTTTGGCCGACGCCTTCTTCAACAGCATGGCGGTGACCATCATGGGCGGCCTGGCGTTTGCCTCGCTGCTGACGCTGATTGCCGTACCCACCCTGTATGCCATGCTGTTCCATATCAGCAGCGACGAGGTCGACTCCTGAGCAGGCGCGTTCGGCCCATGAGCGCTTTTTGGCTATCATGGGCTGGACGCTGGGATCATCCGACTCATCCTTTCGGGTAATAAAACTACAACTTAATCTATAAATAGCGTTTTTATTGCCGTAAAGTCTCTTATATCGACGCCATAAGATGTAAAATAACTACAAATCTGGATTCACCGTCTCTACACATGCAGAGGTCTCTATGCCTGGTTCAACACCCGCCACACTCAATCCTACGGTTGCTAAGGTTACCCAACGCATTCGTGAACGCTCTGCCGAGCGCCGCGCTCTCTACGAGCGCCGCATGGCCGACCAGCACAAGCGTGGCGTGCATCGTGCCGAGCTCTCCTGCGGCAACCTGGCCCACGGCTTTGCTGCCTGTAGCGCCCAGGAGAAAGACTCCCTGAAGCTGATGAACAGCGCCAACCTAGGGATTATTTCTTCGTACAACGACATGCTCTCGGCCCACCAGCCGTTCGAAACCTTCCCGGAAACCATCAAAGCGGCCGCCCGCGCCATGGGTTCTACCGCGCAGTTTGCCGGTGGCGTACCCGCCATGTGCGATGGCGTAACCCAAGGCCAGCCGGGCATGGAACTCTCGCTGTTCTCCCGCGATGTAATTGCCATGGCCACCGCCGTGGGCCTGTCGCACAACATGTTTGATGCCGCGCTTTACCTCGGCGTATGCGATAAAATCGTTCCCGGACTATTCATTGGCGCGGCGCGCTTTGGTCACTTGCCCGCCATGTTCGTACCCGCAGGCCCGATGCCGAGCGGCTTGCCGAACAAGGAGAAAGCGCGCATTCGCCAGCTCTACGCCGAAGGCAAGGTGGGCCGCGAGGAGCTGCTGCAGGCGGAGTCCGACTCTTACCACAGCCCCGGCACCTGCACCTTCTACGGCACCGCCAACTCCAATCAGCTGATGATGGAAGTGATGGGCCTGCACCTGCCGGGCACCTCGTTCGTCAACCCAGGCACCGAGATGCGCGAAGCGCTCACCCGCTACGCCACCGAGCAGGCCATTCGCAACACCGAACCCGGCGGCGAGTATCGTCCGTTCTATAAGCAGATCGACGAGCGCGCCATCGTCAACGCCGTGGTCGGCCTGCTGGCCTCCGGTGGTTCGACCAACCATACCATGCACCTGATTGCTATGGCGGCAGCGGCAGGCATTACCCTCAACTGGGATGACTTCACCGATCTGTCAGCGGTCACCCCCAGCCTGATGAAGGTGTACCCCAACGGCCAAGCAGACATCAACCACTTCCAGGCCGCAGGCGGCATGAGCTACCTGTTCCGCGAACTGCTAGGCGCGGGCCTGCTCCACGGTGACATTCCCACCGTGTTTGGCACCGACCTGACCGCTTACACCCAAGAGCCCTTCCTGGAAGATGGCAAAGTGGTCTGGCGCGAAGGCCCGGAAAACAGCCTGGACGAAGAAGTGCTGCGCCCGGTCGCGACACCCTTCGCTCCCACCGGCGGCCTGACCGTGATGAAAGGCAACCTGGGCCGTGGCGTGATCAAGGTCTCGGCGGTAGCCGAAGAGCACCGCATCGTCGAAGCGCCGGTGAAGATCTTCGAAGACCAGAACGAGATGAAAGCGGCGTTCGAGTCGGGCGAGCTGGACCGCGACGTGATCGTCGTCGTGCGCTTCCAGGGCCCCAAAGCCAACGGCATGCCCGAGCTGCACAAACTAACACCGTTCCTGGGCGTACTTCAGGACCGTGGCTTCAAGGTGGCCCTCGTCACCGATGGCCGCATGTCCGGCGCATCGGGCAAAGTACCCGCCTCTATCCACATGAGCCCGGAAGCGCTCGACGGCGGCCCGCTGGCCAAGCTGCGCGATGGCGACGTGGTGCGCCTGGATGCCAACGCCGGTACGCTGGAAGCCAAGGTAGACGCCGCCACCTGGGCCGAGCGTGAGCTCGTCGTCGCCAATTTGGATCACTACCATGTGGGCCTGGGCCGCGAGCTGTTCTCGGGCTTCCGCCACTTGGCAATGCGCGGCGAAGAAGGCGCAGGCTCGTTGGGCGGCTTCGAAGCCGACGATCTCGCTCGTCAAGAAGGTCAGATTTTTCAAGAGGACGCCTGATGCGACCGGCATTAATCGGGGACATTGGCGGCACGAATGCTCGCCTGGCGCTGGTTACGCCGGGCGAGGTCACGCCCCACGACATTCTTAACCTGCCCTGCGCCGATTACCCCGGCGTGATCGAGGCGATTCAAGACTACCTCGCTCGGGTAGGCGCCACAGGCGAAAACGCGCCCAAAGAAGCCTGCCTGGCGTTCGCCTGCCCGGTACATGCCGAGCGGGTGAAAATGACCAACAACCATTGGGACTTTATGAAAAGCGACGTTCAGCAGGCGCTGAATCTGTCGCTGTTTAAAGTCATCAATGACTTCACCGCCCAAGCACTGGGCGTTCCCCACGTGGGGGAAGATAACCTGGTGGAAGTGCAGCCTGGGGAAGCCCAGTCGCACTCGACCCGCTTGGTCATCGGCCCCGGTACGGGTTTGGGCGTGGCCGGGGTGTTCCCCGGCCAGCACGCCTGGATTCCGCTGCCCACCGAAGGCGGTCATGTCACCTTTGCGCCTACCGACACCACCGAACGCGCGCTGCTGGACGTGTTCTTACAGCGCCACCAGCGGGTGAGCGTCGAGCGCATTCTGTGCGGCCAGGGGCTGCTAGAGCTATACCAAGCCCACTGCACCCTGGAAGGCCAAACGCCGCGCTGCGAGACCCCCGCCGAGGTGACCCAAGCGGCCAACCAGGGCGATGACCTGGCCACGGCTACCCTGCTGCGCTTTTTGAAAATTCTCGGCGACGTGTGCGGCGATGCCACCCTGACCATGGGTGCGCGCGGCGGCGTGTATCTCTGCGGCGGCATTCTGCCCCGCCTGTTGGACTGGCTGCCCAAGTGTGAGCTGCGCGCAAGTTTCGTCAATAAAGGGCGCATGGGCGCTTACAACGCCGACATCCCGGTGTGGATTGTGACTCACCCATGGACCGGCCTGCTGGGTGCCGCCGAAGCGCTGCATAACGAAGAAGTCTTTTAATTGGTGGGAAACGCCATGGCTGCTGTGACCTTTGACGTGCCGTTCGTACTCGGCATGATGCGCCTGCATGAAGAGCAAGAGATGCACCAGGCGAGCCATTTGGCCGACTGGATCGAAGCTCGCTTAGAGCAGGGTCTGCACTGGTTCGACCATGCCGACATTTACGGCAACGGAGCATGCGAAACACTGTTTGGCCAAGCGCTGCGCGCCCGCCCGGCACTGGCCAAGCGGTTGAATGTCGTTACCAAAGCCAGCATCGCCAACGACAACCCGGCCCCCGGTTCCGGTAAGGTCAAGCACTACAATGCCAGCCCGGACTACTTGGGCCGCGCCATTGACGATGCGCTGGGCCGCCTGGGCGTCGAGCGTCTGGATCACTTTCTGATTCACCGCCCGGACCTGCTGATGAATGCCGAGGCCACCGGCCGTGCACTGGACGATGCCATCGACGCGGGCAAGATTGGCGCGGCGGGTGTTTCCAACCATCTACCCAGCCAGTGGCGCAGGCTGCAACGCCACATGCATCACCCGCTACGCGCCAACCAAATCGAGCTTTCGATTGCCCATAGCGCGCCGTTGTTTGACGGCAGCTTTGACGACCTCGGTGCCGATGGCCATGCGCCCATGGCGTGGTCTCCGCTGGCGGGCGGCCAACTGATGCAGGGTGAAGTGAGCCGCGTATTGAACCGTTTAGCAGGCGAGCTTAACAGCACACCCGGCGCGCTGGCGCTGGCCTGGCTCCGCACCCTGCCCGGCCGCCCAGTACCGGTCGTAGGCAGCGTGAAACCGGAGCGTATTGCCGATATGCTGGACGGCCCGGAAACGCTGCCCAGAGAAGCCTGGTACGAACTGCTGGAGGCCGCCCGCGGCCACTGCGTCGCTTAGTACGCTCACTCAACATTGATGCCAATAATGACAAGGAAAGACCTATGACACCGGTGATTGCTTTCGGTGAAGCCTTGATTGATATGCTCTCTAGCCGGTTAGGCGATAACACAGGGCAGGAAACCTTTACCCCCTATGCTGGCGGCGCGCCCGCCAACGTGGCGGTGGCCTGCGCACGGCTCAACGTGCCCAGCCAGTTTTTGGGCATGGTGGGTGATGATACGTTTGGGCACTTTCTAATTCGTGAGCTGAAAAGCCACGGCGTGGATACCCAGGGCGTCGTGCTTACCAAAGAGGCGCGCACGGCGCTGGCGTTTGTCTCCCGCGACAGCAGCGGCGAGCGCACCTTCGATTTCTACCGCCCACCGGCCGCCGACCTGCTCTACCGCTTGGAAAACCTTCCCCACGGCGTGTTCGAGCAGCCCGCCATCGTTCACCTGTGTAGCAACAGCCTGACCGACCCCGAAATTGCCGAGACCACCCTCGCGATTGCCGCCATGGCCAAGCGCGCAGGCTGTCTGGTGAGCGTGGACGCCAACCTGCGCCACAACCTGTGGGCAGAGGGTGCGGCAGATCCTTGGCTGGTCACCGAGCTGGTCGATAGCGCCGAGCTGGTCAAAGTCTCTCTCGAAGAGCTGGACTACCTGCGTGGCGACCACCCACCAGAGGCGTGGTTAGCCGAGCGCATGGCCGCAGGGGTGAAGGTGATTGTAATTACCGACGGCCCCAATAATGTGGTGCTCAAAGGCATCGGCATTGACCAAACCGTGACGCCGCCCAGCGTCACGGCGGTGGACACCACCGCCGGTGGCGATGCCTTTATTGGCGGCCTGCTCGCGGAGCTTTCAAGCTACGGCATCAGCGAGAGCTGGCACCAGGACAGCGCATTTCTCACCCGCGCAGTGGACATTGCCTGCCGCTGCGGTGCCCACGCGGTCACCCGCCCCGGCGCGTATGCCGCGCTGCCCACCCACGCTGATATTGAAGCCCTGCGCAGCTCGGCAGGCTAGCACTGAGCGTCGTCGAGGCCGCTACTCGACGGCGCTTTGGATGCCCCCTTCTGCCACCTCCACCCGCCCACTGACGACTTCCAACGTCACCGGCTGACGGCGATGATCGACAAAGCTAACCTGAGTGATGCTGCGCTGTTCAGTGGCCCCGTCGACCAACATTTCCAGCGTGCCGTGATCGCACCACCACGTTACCGTCACCGTTAACCCATCGACGCTGCCCGCCGCGTGGTCGCAGGCAAAGTGCTCATCAAAGGTGGCCTGACCGTTACTCCCTTGACGCTCATAGTGTAGCGACGTTGTTGATTCGCCTGCGGTCAGCCACAGCCGCTGCTGATAGCCCTGCTGCAGCGACAGCGCCAGCCTTGTGCCTGCTTTAAGCACCAGCGTCAGCTGGCCGTAAACCGCCGCGCCCTCTGGCAAAGCAATGCAGTGCTCCCCTGCCGTTTGAAGCGAGCGAGGCGATATGTGGCTTGGGGCGCTGAGCGCTTGAGCTGCTTCGCGAGCAAAGCGCTGTCGTAACCGCACCCCACGAGAAGTCGCACGCAGCGTCAGCTCTCGCGGCAGGCTCATGGTGCCCCGCCAGCCCGTTTCGGGGGCATGATTGGCGTACTGCCAGTTGTTCAACCACGCCAGCGCAAGCTGCCGCCCGGGGGTATTCGACCAGCTCTGCACCGCGTAGAAATCCCGCCCTTCGTCCATCATCAGCACGACGTCGGCAGCGTTGTCATTGGTGAAACGCTGGCCGTCAAACTCGCCGATAAAGTACTGGGTAAACGAGCCAAACGGGTTATCCGGCGTGGCGCCAATCCCCACCACCAGCACCCAGCGCGTGGCGGGCTCATCCGACCCAGCGCCGTCCACCGGCAGCTCAAACAGATCCGGACACTCCCAGGGGTGCTGGGTATGCGCGCCCTCGCCTTCGCCAAAGGCGCTGGCAAACTGCCACTCCAGCAGGTTATGGGAGGTATAGAAGTGAATCTCCTGCCCACAGGCCAGCGCCATTACCCAGCGCTGGCTAGGGCCATGCCAAACCACTTTAGGGTCGCGGAAATCTTTAAATCCAGGCGGTGGCAGAACCGGACTCCCCTCGTAGCGCTGCCAGGTACGGCCCCTGTCGCGGCTGTACGCCAGGCACTGGGACTGCTGGTAATCCTGCGGGTCATCGGAGAGCACCTTATGGCAGGTGTAAAACGCCACGAGCCCCGGCTGGCCCTCGAACAGCCCCGTCATATCGTGCTCATCGACCACGGCACTACCCGAAAAGCAGGCGCCGTCTTCGTTGGGTGCCAGCGCGATGGGCAAATGCTGCCAGTGACACAGGTCGCGACTGACCGCATGCCCCCAGTGCATCGGCCCCCAGACGGTGCTGAACGGGTGGTACTGATAAAACAGATGGTACTCGCCCTCGAAAAACACCAGCCCGTTGGGGTCGTTCATCCACCCCATCGGAGGAGTAAAATGCAGCGCAGGATGCTGAGGCTCAAAATCCGCTAACGTCATGCTTAAAACCTTAACTTAATCGGTCAACTTAATCGTTTAAGTTAGCGTATCACGCCTATTAACTAACGGAAGTATCCCCTTTAGGTGTAGACGTAAAAAAGCCCGAGCATGGCGACATGCTCGGGCAAACGCCTTGCTCACACGACCCGACATCAGTGAGGCAAGTGACGAGAGTGCTCGGTACTGTGTTTTACATAAGTGGTGGAACCGTTTAGTGGTGGAAACGCTCCGCTGCTTGGCGGGCCAGTTCGCGAATGCCGTCCCAATCTTCGGCATCGACCATGGCTTTCGGCGTCAGCCAAGAGCCGCCGACACACATCACGTTGGGTAGTGACAGGTAAGATTCAGCGTTATCAACGGTAATACCGCCCGTGGGGCAGAAACGCGCTTCAGGAATTGGCGCGCCGAACGCTTTGATCGCCTTGGCACCGCCGCTGGACTCTGCCGGGAAGAACTTGAAGCGGCGGTAGCCGTACTGCCAGCCGGTCATCAGCTCAGAAATGGTAGAAACGCCCGGCAGCATCGGCACCGGGCTCTCTACGCCGTAGCGGTAAAGCGCGTCGGTGGCACCTGGCGTAACGACGAAATCAGCGCCGACTTGCTCGGCTTGGCGATATTGCGCGGGCGTCAGCACGGTGCCGACCCCAATGCTGGCACCCGGTAGCGCCTCTTTCATGCGCTTGATGGCTTCCAGGGCGCAGTCGGTACGCAGGGTAATTTCCAGCACGGTCAGGCCGCCTTCGACCAGAGCTCGGCCCAGCGGCACGGCGTCTTCCAGGCGCTCGATGGTGATCACCGGGATCACTTCGGCTTTTAGGCAAATGCTGTCTAGCTCGGCGGTGCGCGTTGAGGGAAGCTGTTTATCGATGGTCATCAGTGAGTCTCCAAGCAAATTGTTATTGGCGAAGGCGGTTTATTAGGGCGCCCAGTAGATCGCCAGCGGGCAAGATAGAAACGCGCGAATCGGCAGCGTGCGAACATCGTCACCACCCATGGCGTTGGCCAATACGGCACGCTTATCGTCGCCGGTGATATGTAGAATGTGGCGCTTCGCCTGATGCAGGCGGTCCGCCGAGAAGGTAATACGCGGCTGCGGCTGGCTGGGGGTGCGCACGGCCACTAGCGGCTCATCGGTAGAAAGCGCTAGGCCCAGCTCTTGGCTATCGGGGAACAGCGAAGCCGTGTGGCCATCGCCGCCCATGCCTAAAATGACGACGCTCGCGGGCCAGGCAAGTCCTGCCGTTGCTTCTGCCACCGCTGGCACGCCCTCTTCCGGGGTGCCAGCGTCCGAGGTGAGCGGCACGAAGTTAGCCGCCGCCGCCGGGCCCTGCAGCAGGTTCTCGCGCACCAGCTTGGCGTTGCTGTCGCTGCTTTGCTCATCTACCCAGCGCTCGTCGGCCAGGGTGATATCTACCCGCGCCCACTCCAGCGGCTTTTGTGCCAGCGCCTTGAAAAACGGCACGGGCGTTGAGCCACCGGAGACCACCAGCAGCGCACGTGATTGGTTGACAAGGTCATCGGCTAGCGCCTGATAGACGGCTTCCGCTAGCTGCTCGGCTAGCGCTTGACGTGCTTCGCTCATGTTAATAATCCTCGTACCAGCTGCGGCCATCCTGGGTAATCATGGCAATAGAGGCGACCGGCCCCCAAGAGCCTGCCGGGTAGCGGCGCGGCGGGGTTTCGCGTGCTTTCCAGCCGCTGATGAGCTGGTCGCACCAGCGCCACGCGTGCTCCACTTCATCCCGGCGCACAAACAAGTACTGCTGGCCTTTCATGACTTCTAGCAGCAGACGCTCGTAGGCATCCGGGATACGCGATTTCGGGAAGGCGCTGTTGAAATCCAGGTGCAGCGGGCCAGGGCGCAGGCGCATGCCTTTATCCAGGCCGCTATCCTTGGTGAGCACCTGAAGGGCAATGCCCTCTTCCGGCTGCAGGCGGATAATCAGCTTGTTGGAGGCGATGCCGCGCTGGTCCGGATCAAAGATGTAGTGCGGTTGCTGACGGAAATGAATGACGATTTGCGACAGTTTCTCCGGCATCCGTTTACCGGTGCGCAGATAGAACGGCACGCCAGCCCAGCGCCAGTTGGACACTTCGGTCTTCATGGCCACGAAGGTTTCGGTCTGGCTCTGGGTGTTGGCACCCTCTTCTTCCAGGTAGCCCGGCACAGCCTGGCCATCGCTGGTACCGGCAATGTACTGGCCACGCACCACGTCGCGGCCCAACGCTTCGCCGGTAAACGGCTTCAGCGCCTTGAGCACTTTTACCTTCTCGTCACGGATGGCATCGGCATCCAGGTTGGAAGGCGGGTCCATGGCAATCAGGCAGAGCAGTTGCAGCAGGTGATTCTGCACCATATCGCGCAGCTGGCCCGCATCATCAAAGTAGCCCCAGCGGCCTTCAATACCCACTTTTTCGGCGACGGTAATCTCGACGTGGGAGATATGGTTCTGGTTCCACTGGGTGCCGAACAGCGGATTGGCAAAGCGCAGGGCGATCAGGTTTTGAACCGTCTCTTTACCCAGGTAGTGGTCAATGCGATAAATGCGTGATTCAGGGAACACGGCACCGATGGCGTCATTGATCTCTTCTGAAGAGGCCAAGTCATAACCAATCGGCTTTTCCACTACCACGCGGGTATCGTCATCCAGGCTGTTGCTGGCCTGGAGATTGCGGCAAATGTCGCCATAAATACGCGCGGCGACGGAGAGGTAGACCACCATTGGGCGCTTGCTGCCTTCGCGCCACTGGCGAATGGCGTCGTAGCCCTCTGCGGTGGCAAAGTCGAGCTTGAGATACTCTAAGCGGTTCAGGAAGCGTTCAAGGCTTGCCTTGTCCTGCTCCTCTTTTTTCAGGCGCTTCTGCAGCGCGCCCTTGACCAGCTGACGGAACGCGGCAGTGTCGTGCTCCTGACGCGCCAGCCCCATGATCCGCGTGCTTTCGGGCATTAAGCCTTCGCGGTCAAGATGATACAGCGCAGGAAACAGCTTGCGCATGGCAAGGTCGCCTAGCGCCCCAAAAAGCGCTAAATCAATAGCGTGATTCGGATCGCCCAGCGGGGCATGTGACTGGCTCATCTCAACTCCTGTTTATAATTAGGCCGTCTAATGTAGTTAGATTACCTAAAATCTATCTTATATGAGGCATTATACGCAATAATTCGTGTAATTTTACTACAAAATATTATCGCCTGCTGCCCTTTCCGGTGGGTTTTACAACGACGATGTCGCGCCCTGACCGCCTACGCTTCTACCTTTACTCTACGCCCCTTGGATACGCCACCCCTCCTCCCCCCAAGGAGGAGGTGGCCTTGCGCTGAATTAGAGACGCTGGCAGTGAACAAAGCACGTCCAACAACGAACGTGCCCGACAACAACAACGTCACAACGAGGTATGCACATCATGGCAATGGTTCGTCCATTTTTCACGCCGCTGCTCGCCGCTACGCTAGCAGCCACCGCCACACTCCCCGCCTTCGCCTTTGAGGATGACCGTTTAACCATCTGGATGGGCGACAATAAAGGCCAGGAAGGCATCCGCGCGGTCGCCGACCAGTTCTTAGAAGAGACCGGCATCGAAGTGGAAGTTGTGTTTCCGGACAACCTGACCGACCGCTTCCAGCAGGCGGCAGGCAGCGGCCAAGGGCCGGATATCGTGATTTGGGCCCACGACCGCATGGGTGAATGGGCACAGAGCGGCCTACTCAAACCGATTGCACCCAGCGACAGCTTCCGTGAAGCGTTCTACGACTTCACCTGGGAAGCCGCGCTGTGGAACGGCGATACCTATGCCTACCCGATTTCCGTGGAATCCCTTGGGCTGATTTACAACAAAGCGCTGGTGGAAACACCCCCCGATAGCTTTGCCGAACTGATGGAGCTGGACGCCACGCTGGCTCAAGAAGGCAAGAAAGCCATCCTGTTCGATTACAGCGAACCCTACTACGGCTGGACGCTGCTAGCCGCCAACGGCGGCTACCCGTTCAAGCAAACCGATAGCGGCTATGATGTCAGCGACATTGGGGTCAACAATGCCGGTGCCCTACAGGGGGCCGAGCTGCTGGTGGAGCTGATCGATAGCGGCGTAGTGCCCCGGGGCACCGACTACAACCTGATGGATACCCGCTTCAACCAAGGCGAAGTAGCCACCATGATCAGCGGCCCCTGGGCGTGGCCCAACCTGGAGCGCAGCGGCATCGATTATGGCGTGGCGCTGCTGCCCCGGGTAGGCGACGAGCGCGCCCGACCGATGTTTGGCGTGACGGCCGCGATGATCAACTCCGCCACGCCCAACGACTTCCTGGCGGTGGAGTTTTTAGAGAACTACCTGCTCAGCGAAGAGGGTATGCGCACCTTCAACAGCGATGGTTCGCTGGGTGCGGTTGCCCATATCAACTATCAGGCGGAGCTGGCGGATAACCCCAACATTGCCGCTACGCTGGAAAACGCCGAAGTGGGCATGCCGATGCCCAACATTCCTGAAATGGGTGCGTTCTGGGCCGCCATGGAGCCAGCGCTGCAAAAGTACCAGCGTCCGGCCACTAAATTCGTAGCCGGCTTTATTGGCTCACCCACCATGAACTTTATGCCCGCCGAGCTACTGAGCGGCACCGCCGACGGCTGCCGAGTGAAAGCGGCGGGAGTGGGAGAAGTATCATTGCCCCAAGCGGGCGACGCTTACTCGAAAGGCACCTCGCTCACACTTGGCGTGCGCCCCGAGCACCTTCGCCTGGAAGCGCCTCAGGGCGATAACTGCTTTGATATCGTCAACGTTGAATACCTGGGTAACGAAGTCTACGTGTATCTGGAGCCGAAAGAGGGCTCTACCTTGCTGATCCATCGCAGCGAAGCGCCCAGCCAGTGGCAAGAGGGCCAGCAGGTATCGCTGGTACCGGATACCGAGCATGTACATCTGTTCGACGAAAGCGGGGCCGCGTTAATCCTCTCTGCTACACGCACAGCAGCTTAAATACTGCTAGAAAGCCCCATCACGGCCTTGGCTGGGTGAAACGTCTTCCCAAAGAGTGTAGTCGTCACACCATCAAGGCCGTTATTCTTGTGCACTACAAGTTAATAATTAGCCTGCGCTGTATATGTGTCAGGCACGCACCCTCTCCGCTAACGTTCTTCACCTGTTTAGGAAGCACCGTGACCGCCCCTCGCCGAATGACCCTAAAGGATCTTGCGCTCGAACTCGGCGTCTCAACCGCGACGATTTCCAACGCCTTTAACCGACCCGACCAGCTCTCCCCGCTACTGCGCGACCGCATTCTTAAGGAAGCTAAGCGGCTGGGGTATAGTGGACCCGACGCCAAAGCACGCAGCCTGCGCACCGGACGCTCCAGCATCGTGGCGGTGATTCTGGCCGAAAGCCTGACTTACAGCCTGAACGATGCCGTGGCCAGTGAGTTTCTCTCTGGCGTGGCTGAAGTGCTGGATGCCCACGGCCATACCATGCTGTTATTACCGGGCCGAGGCCATGCTTCCCAGCCACCCGGCTCGGCTAATATCGCCGATGGATTTATCGTTTACGGGCTGATGCCCAACAATAAACTGCTGAACGAACTGTCCTCTCAACGCCCTTTGGTGTCGGTAGACTTCGATATCGACGGCAGCCCTACCGTGCACATCGATGATCGTGATGCCAGCTACGCGATGGCAACCCATGCGCTTAAGCAGCGCCCTCTTCGGCCTGCCATTATCAACCTGCGTTTAACTAAAGAGCACTGCAATGGCCGGGTGACCAAAGAGCACACGATGCTGCCCGACAGCAGCACGATAAGCCGTGCGCGCCTGGCCGGTTTTCATGCCGCGCTCACTGAGCATGGCTTTGATACCGAACAGGTTCCGCTGTGGAATATTGAAGAGAACGTGTTTGACGTGTGCTCGCCGGTGATTACCGAGATCATCGATCTGCCCGCTGAGCAGCGTCCAGATCTACTACTATGCATGTCAGACCGAATTGCACTCACTGCGCTAACGCTAGCAGAGCAGCGAGGCATTCACGTCCCAGGGGAGTTACGAATTACCGGCTTTGACGGCATTGCCGAAGGGCAGTACCGGGCGCCACGTTTAACCACCGTACGCCAGGACAGCGCAGGTAAAGGACGTGTGGCAGCCAAAATGATTTTAGGCCGAATACCAAAAACCCAGCAGCTGCTCAAAACCGAGCTGCTGCTGGGCGATACCTGCCCTTAAAGATCAAACAGGAGTTATTTGGCGGTTTTCTGCATCGCGATGGCGGTATCCAACATACGGTTGGAGAAGCCCCACTCGTTGTCGTACCACGCCATGATCTTCACCAGACGACCATTAACGCGAGTATGGTTAGCGTCAAAGGTAGACGAGTGCGCATCGTGATTGAAGTCGATAGACACCAGCGGCTGGGCGTTGACGGCCAAGACCGGGGAGTTTGCGGCGGCTTTCTCGACAATCGCGTTGATCTCTTCTTTGGTGGTATCACGACCCGCAGTAAAGGTTAGATCCACCAGAGAAACGTTGATCACCGGCACGCGCACGGCCAGGCCATCGAACTTACCCGCTAGCTCCGGCAGTACCAAACCCACGGCTGCCGCCGCGCCGGTTTTGGTCGGAATCATGGAGTGGGTGGCACTACGCGCACGGTAGGGGTCGGAGTGATACACATCCGACAGGTTCTGGTCGTTGGTGTAAGCGTGAACGGTAGTCATCAGGCCGTTTTCGATACCGACTGCATCGTTCAGCGCTTTAGCGACCGGAGCCAAGCAGTTGGTGGTGCAGGAAGCATTTGATACCACGGTGTGCTCGGCGGTCAAAATGTCGTCATTCACACCGTAAACGATAGTGGCATCCGCATCCGGGCTAGGCGCAGAAATCAGTACGCGCTTTGCGCCTGCAGCAATATGCTTGGCCGCCGCTTCGCGCTTGGTAAACAGACCGGTACACTCCATGACGAGGTCAATATTCATAGAGGCCCAGGGCAGGTTGGCCGGATCGCGCTCAGAAGAGATCACAATACGATCCCCATCCACGCTGATGCTCTCTGCATCGTGCTCGACCGCAAATGGGAAATGGCCGTGAACGGTATCGTGGCGCAGCAGATGGGAGTTTAGGGAAGGGTCGCCCAGATCGTTAATCGCAACCACCTGAACGCGATCACGGTAGCCATTTTCGTACAGCGCACGCAGTACGTTACGGCCAATCCGTCCAAATCCGTTAATGGCAACTCTTATTGTCATGGTAGCACCTCAATCAAGCAGTGGTCGTAGATGGCGTATCCAGTAAAAAAATTACTAAAAATACGTATTTAGTCACCTATAGGCCGATTAAAACCTGCCATAACCGCCCCTAAAGGCTAATAACTATCCAATATGTAGTAAAATTACTATATAAAGGCTATCGTAGTCCAATACTTAATCAACGATTCATCAGCCCTTTTTATAGTCTATGTTCAGCCCACGCTGCTCATTAGGAGTACCACTATGACACGCGCAACGTCCCCAACCCCCCTTCGTCGTACCAAAATCGTCGCCACGCTTGGCCCAGCCAGTGACCGCCCCGGGGTGTTGGAAGCCATGCTAAAAGCGGGCGTTGACGTGGTGCGGCTGAATTTCTCCCACGGCTCTGCTGATGATCATCGCCGCCGCCTCACCGAAGTACGCGAGATTGCTCAGCGCTTAGGCCGCAGCGTAGCGGCACTGGGCGACTTGCAAGGCCCTAAAATTCGCATTTCCCGCTTCAAAGAAGGCGCTATCCACTTAGACATCGGCCAAGTGTTTGTGCTCGATATGGCTATGGATGCCAATAGCGGCACCGCCGAACGCGTCGGCTGCGACTACAAAGCGCTCATCGATGACGTCGCCCCCGGCGACCGTCTGCTGCTGGACGATGGTCGCGTCGTGCTGGACGTCACGTCTATCGTTGGGCAAGAAGTTCACACCCGAGTTCACGTGGGTGGCAAACTGTCCAACAATAAAGGCATCAACAAGCAAGGCGGCGGCCTTTCCGCCCCAGCGCTGACCGATAAGGATAAAGAAGACCTGAAAACCGCCATCGAGATTGGTGTGGATTACCTCGCCGTTTCGTTCCCACGCAGCGCCGCCGACATGCAGGAAGCGCGTGCTCTACTGGGCGACGAGGGCAAAGAGATCGGGCTGGTGGCGAAATTGGAGCGTGCCGAGGCCGTTGCCAACGACGAAACTCTAGACGCCATCATCGAAGCGTCAGAAGCAGTCATGGTCGCTCGCGGCGACCTGGGCGTAGAGATTGGCGATGAGGCGCTGATCGGCACGCAAAAGCGCATTATCAAGCATGCTCGCTCACTAAATCGTGCGGTGATTACGGCTACGCAGATGATGGAGTCGATGATCGAATCGCCGCTCCCTACCCGTGCGGAAGTCTTCGACGTGGCTAACGCCGTGCTCGACGCCACCGATGCGGTGATGCTCTCTGCGGAAACGGCGGCAGGCGATTATCCGGTGGAAACCGTTGAAGCCATGGACCGTGTTTGCCTGGGCGCCGAGCGGGAGCGCATTGCTCAAGCCTCCGGCCACCGCATCCATGAAGGCTTCGAGCGGATCGATGAAACCATTGCGCTCTCCGCCATGTACGCCGCCAACCATCTGACCGGTGTACGCGCCATTGCCTGCATGACCTCCACCGGCTACACGCCGCTGATTGCCTCGCGCATTCGGTCGGGCCTGCCAATCGTAGGCTTGGCCCATAGCCCCATCGCCCAGCGGCGCATGGCGCTTTACCGCGGCGTGGTCTCGCTTCCATTCGATACCACGCACATGGAGCCGACCGAAGTGAACCAGGAAGCCATCAAGCTGCTGAAGGCCCATGGATTGGCACGCCCAGGCGAGCATGTCATTCTTACTCGCGGCGACCACATGAATGCCCACGGTGGCACCAACACCATGAAAGTACTGGCCGTTGACGCCGAGTAACTAACCGCCTCGCCGCACTATCAATAATAAGCGAATGACCAGGAGAGCCATGCCATGAACGATGCCCGCCCACCCCGCCAAGCCGTGCGCACGCTGCAACCGCGCAAGCGTATTGCGCTGATTGCCCACGATGGCAAAAAAACCGAGATGCTGGAGTGGGCGACGCGCTGGCAAGACACACTCAGCCAGCACACGCTGATTGGCACAGGCACTACCGCCGGGCGGCTGAAAACCGCCCTGGGGCTAGAAGTGGAAGGCTTAATGAGCGGGCCGCTAGGCGGCGACCAGCAGATCGGGGCGCGTATCGCCGAGCAGCAGCTCGACGTATTGATCTTCTTCTGGGACCCCTTTGCACCGCAGCCCCACGACCCGGATGTGAAAGCGCTGCTGCGCCTTGCCGCGCTATGGAACGTGCCGGTAGCGTGTAATGCGGCCAGCGCCGACTTTCTGCTCTCCTCGCCCTATCTTAGCGAACGATATGATATGTCGATTCCAGACGCCAACGCCTGGGCACAGGCACGCACGGTATAAACCGCGCGCCGCCTGCGCTCAGCGAGTACGCAGGCGGCGCGCGACCACCTGCTGCCCGCATTGATAGCTTCCGTTCATTGCGCCCAGCGCGCACTGAAGCGTCAGCTCGGCGATGCGGTCATAATCCTGCAGCGCCGAATTAACCGGCTGGGGCAGAAAATCTAACAGGCGGTGGTCACCAAAAGTGGCTAACCGCAGCGTCTCCGGCAGCCCCCCCTGGGCAAGCAGCTCATCAAACACACCTTCCATGAGCGCGTAGGAGGCCGTGACCAGCGCATCTACCTCGCCTGCAGCAAAGAGCTGTTGCGCCAGTTCAACGCCCACATCCCGCTCGTAGCGCCCACCACTAAAGGTAACGGCTTCAACCCCCGTCCCTTCCAGTGCGGCAAAAAAGCCCGCACGCCGCTCACGACTCACCGAGAGTTCGGGCATGGCATCCAACCAGGCAATGCGCCGTGTTGAGCCATCCATCACCGAGCGCGTCAGCGCGTAAGCCGCCTTTTGGTCATTGCTCACCACGCTGGCAAAACGCTCGGGGGTCAGGCCACGGTCCATCCCAACGACGCTCCAGCCTTCGTCGGCCAAATCCGTATAAAAGGTGTCGTTTTCCGGCAGGCAGCTGGCGGTAATCAGCACCTCACAGCGCTGGGCACGCAGCGCCAAGGCCAGCGTGCGCTCACTATCCGCGCAGTCATCGGAACTCACCACCAACAGCTGGTAGCCGCGCTCGCGAGCACCGCGTTCCAGGCGTTTGGCGAGGCGCGCGTAGCTGATGTTTTCCAAATCCGGCACGATCAAACCGATCAACCGGCTAGCGCCCCGGCGCAGCGCGGCTGCCTGGGGGTCAATGTGATAGCGGTGCTGACGCACCACAGCCATCACTTTATCGATGGTAGCTGAACTAATGCGCCGCTGTTCAGCCTGGCCGTTGATTACATAGCTTGCCGTGGTGCGCGAAACCCCGGCGAGCCGGGCAATATCGGCAAGTGTCATGCTGGTTTCTCCCTAAATGAAGACGGCAGTTTAGCAGCCGTTTTACCCTCTTCAGACAAAAGTCTAAAGAAACAACCCTTGTGCCAAAAAGTGAATCGATTCAGCATAGCCAACTAACCACAGGTGACACGATTCATCCAGCTAACCTTAACGATCTACGACTAACGTTTTATGCGCGCACTTTCGCCGCCAATCGCAGACGTTGCCGTTGCCTGACCGCGTTTACAGGAGACCCCTATGTTGACACTCGGCCCCGATGACATCTTGCTCGACCGCCACGCGGACAACTGGCAAGCTGCGCTCGACAGCGCCGCCAACGCTCTGGCAGAGGCTGGCTTGGTTGCGGCCGAGTATCGCGATGGCCTCCACGCCCGCGAAGCGCAGTCCTCAACGTACCTAGGCAACGCCATTGCCATTCCCCACGGCACTCCTGAAAGCCGCCATCACGTCAAACGTACCGGCGTACGGGTGCTGCAGTTCCCTAAAGGGGTGCAGTGGCACGACGGCCACACCGTACATGTGCTGGTCACCATTGCGGCACAAAACGACGAGCACCTAGATATTCTGCGCCAGCTTACCCACGTTCTCGACCGCGACGGCGTAGCAACCGAATTAGCCCGCGCCAGCTCCGCCGCCGATGTTGCGCGCCTGCTCTCGAAGCCGTCCTTAGCGCCGCGTCTGGATGCCGATACGCTATGTGTTAACTTTCCCGCCCGCGACCCGCAGGAGCTGGCCCTGGCGGCGGCAGCGCGGCTGCGTCAAAGCGGCTGCGTGGATAACGGTTTTATTAGTGCCGTGGCGAGCGCCCAGCCCCAGTGGTTGGGCAAAGGCCTATGGCTTTCAAGCCACGCCCAAGGGGTGAACCAGCCCGCACTAGGCGTGGCGACCCCCGCCGATGGCACCATCGAACACGGCGGCCATCCGGTTCATGCGCTGTTCTGCTTGGCCGCCAGCGGCGATGCCCACCGGCCGCTGCTCGAACAGTTGATGGCGGTACTAGAGAACGGCGAAAGCGACAGCTTTGTGGGCAAAAATAGCGCCCAACTGCTGGCAGCGCTGGCCGGTGAAACCGCCAGCACCCAAACCCGCCGCGTGCGCGTTCTGAACCCCCACGGCCTGCACGCCCGCCCGGCCAAACAGCTGGTACAGATCGCTCGTGCCCAGCCCATGCCCATCAACGTACGCCTGGAAGAGGGCAGCGCCACCACGGTATCTGCTGCCAGCTTGACCAAAGTGATTGGCCTGGGTGCACGCCGTGGCCAATGGCTGATCTTCTCTGCCGAGGGCGAACAGGCAAGCGCCGCGTTAGACGCCATTGCCGCCGCCGTCGAGAGTGGCTTGGGTGAGAAAGTCACGCCCTTCGATGGCGGTCGCGACGCGGCCCCAGCCGCTAGCACCAGTAAGCCCGCCGTTGAGCCGCTGGCCGCTGACACGCCGCACACCGGTGTAGCAGCCTCGCCAGGCTTGGCGATTGCGCCGGTGTTCGTCATTCGTCCGATGCAGTTCGACTATCCTGAGCACGCCAATCAGCCCGACGACGAGATCGCCCGCCTGGAGGCAGCGCTGAAAGAAGGGGCTGCCCAGCTTCAGGCGCTGGTACACAAAGCGCCCGGCGGCGAAGTCGCCGACATTCTCTCCATGCACGAAGAGATGCTCGACGACCCCGAACTGCACCAGGCGGCGATTGACGCCATCCGCGAAAGCCGCTCGGCGGAAGCGGGCTGGTGGGAAGCTATCGACACCGCCGCCCACGCCCAAGAGATGCTGGCCGACCGGCTGCTGGCCGAACGCGCCGCCGACCTGCGCGATGTCGGCCGCCGCGTGCTCGGCGTGCTTTGCGACGTCAGCCTGCCCGAGCCGCCCGAGCACCCCTATATTTTGGTGATGGACGATATCGGCCCCTCCGATGTGGCCCGCCTGGATACCTCCCGCGTGCGTGGCCTGCTGACCGTGCGCGGCGGCGCCACCGCCCACAGCGCGATTTTGGCCCGTGCGCTGGGCATTCCTGCCGTCGTAGGCGCCGGTGAAGCGGTCATGGCGCTACACAACGGCGGCATGATGATTCTGGATGGCGAGCGCGGCCGTGTAACTTCGCAGCCGTCTGAAGAGCGCCTGCGCCGCGCCGAGCAGCAGTTGCTCGACCAGCAGCAGCGTGAAGCGGACGCCTGGGAGCTACGCTTCGAGCAGGCGCAAACCCGCGACGGCCACCGGGTTGAGGTTGCTGCCAACCTGGGCAACACCGCCCACGCCGCCGATGCGGTAGAGCGCGGCGCGGAAGGGGTCGGCCTTTTGCGCACCGAGTTCCTGTTTATGGCCTACTCCAGCGCGCCGGATCTCGCCACGCAAATCGCCGAATACCGTGAAGCCACCGATGCCCTCGACGGCCGCCCGCTCGTCGCCCGCACCCTGGACGTCGGCGGCGACAAGCCGCTGCCCTACTGGCCGGTGCCCCAGGAAGACAACCCCTTCCTCGGCCTGCGCGGTATTCGCTTAGCGCTGACCCAACCAGAAGTGTTGGAAACCCAGATTCGCGCGCTGCTGATGGCCGCCGTCGGTAAACCGCTACGCATTATGCTGCCGATGGTCAAAGACGTGGCCGAGTTCCGCGCGGCGAAGGCGATTTACGACCGCCTGCTCAACGAGATCTCCCCGCAGCAGCGCGCTACCGATGTACAGCTTGGCGTGATGATCGAAGTCCCTTCCAGCGCTCTGCTAGCACCGACGCTGGCCGCCGAGGTCGACTTCTTCTCAGTCGGTACCAACGACTTAACCCAGTACACCCTCGCGATTGATCGCGGCCACCCAGAGCTATCCGCTCAAGCCGATGGCCTGCACCCAGCGGTACTGCGGTTGATCCAAATGACCGTCGAAGCCGCCCACGCTCACGGCAAATGGGTCGGTGTTTGCGGCGAGCTGGCTTCTGATGCCATGGCCGTACCGGTTCTGGTGGGCTTAGGTGTCGATGAACTCTCCGTCAGCGCACGCCAAATCCCGCTGGTCAAAGCCCGCCTGCGCGAGTTTGATCTTGCCCAAGCCCAGGCCAGCGCCCAGTTAGCGCTGAGCAAAGCCACTAGCGATGAAGTCCGCGACGCCCTGGAGGCCAGCTGATGGCAAGAGTTGTCTGTATTACGCTCAACCCAGCGCTGGATCTCGCCTTCAACCTGGATGCGCTGACGCTGGGGCATGTCAACCGCCCCACCGGCGCGCAGCTGGAAGCCGCAGGTAAAGGTGTGAACGTCGCGCGGGTGTTGGCAAGTTTAGGTCACGAGGTGATCGTCAGCGGCTTCTTGGGCGAAGAGAACGACGCCCCGTTCAGCCTCGCCTTCCCCCGTTACGGCGTTGAAGATGCCTTTGTGCGGGTGCCGGGCAACACGCGCATCAATGCCAAACTGGCCGAGCAGAGCGGTCGGGTGACCGATATCAACAGCCCCGGCATGCCCATCGAAGCCGCCCATCTGGAGGCTTTACGCACCACGTTAAGCGGCCTGTTTGAAGGTAGCGCGCCGCCTGAGGCTGTGGTGATCGCAGGCAGCCTGCCTCCCGGCATCGACCAACCCGCGTTTGGCGAGCTGCTTGCCTTCCTGAAAGGTTTCGGGGTGCCGCTGTGGGTGGATACCAGCGGCCCGGCACTGCTCACGGCGATTGCCGCGCAGCCTGCCGCCGTAAAACCCAACGAAACCGAGCTGGCCGACTGGGCAGGAAGCGCGCTCGATACCGAACAGCAGCGCCAAGCCGCCGCCGAGCGGCTGCACGCCAGCGGCATCGAACACGCGCTGATTTCCGCAGGTGCCGATGGCGTTTTATGGGTAAGCCAGCACGGCACTTGGCAATCCACGCCACCGACCGTCACTGCCACCAATACCGTTTGCGCGGGCGACACCTTTGTGGCGGGCATGCTGCATGGACTGCTGAGCCAGCATACACCCGTCGATACGCTTCGTTTCGCCACGGCGCTTTCTGCCGAAGCGGTACGCCATGTTGGCGTAGGCACTTCCCACGCCGATGATTTTGACTCACTCCAACAACAGACCCGGGTACGGCGTCTTGACGACACCCACACCGAGGGAGCCACGCGATGAACCTGATCCTGATTACCGCCTGCCCCAGCGGCATGGCGACCACTTTCCTGGCCGCCAAGCGCCTAGAGCAAGCCGCCATGCGGCTGGGCTGGAACGTTCATGTAGAGATGCACGGTGAGATTGCGCCACTGCAAGCCGCCAGCGCCGAGCAGATTGCTAACGCCGATTTGATCGTCGTGGCTGCCGACCACGTGCCCGCCCCAGAGCGTTTCGAGGGCAAGCGGCTGTTCCAGGCTCCTATTGCCAGCGCCCTGCCCGACCCCAGCGCCTTCTTAAGCCAAGCTAAGCGGGAAGCGCCGATCTACAGTGCCCCAGCAGCCACAGCAGCTGCCCCGACTAACAGTGCGGGCGGCAAAAAAATCGTTGCCGTCACCGCCTGCCCCACCGGTGTTGCCCACACCTTTATGGCCGCCGAAGCGCTGACCGAAGCGGGTAAGGCCATGGGCCACCAGATTCGCGTGGAAACCCAAGGCTCCGTGGGCGCGCAAAACAAACTCACGGAAGCGGAAATCGCCGACGCGGACGTGGTCGTATTGGCCTGCGACATCGAAGTGGAGCCGTCACGCTTTGCGGGTAAACGGGTTTATCGCACCTCTACCGGCAACGCGCTGAAAAAGCCGCGCCCGACCCTGGAGGCTGCCTTTACCGATGCCGCTGTGGAAGACGGCACCAGCGCCGCCAGCAGCAGCGCCACCGCCAAAAAAGGCATGAAAGAGAAAGGCGTCTATAAACACCTGCTGACCGGTGTTTCCTTTATGCTGCCCATGGTGGTGGCGGGTGGCTTGTTAATAGCCCTCTCGTTCGTGTTCGGTATCGAAGCGTTCCAGGAAGAGGGCACCCTGGCCGCTGCGCTGATGCAGATTGGTGGCGGCACGGCCTTCGCGCTGATGATTCCCGTTCTGGCGGGTTACATCGCCTACTCCATCGCCGACCGCCCCGGTATTGCCCCCGGCATGATTGGCGGTATGCTCGCCGCTGAGATTGGCTCTGGGTTTATCGGCGGTATTCTGGCCGGTTTCCTGGCGGGCTACGTGGCCCTCGCCGTCACGCGCTACGTGAAACTGCCTTCCAGCGTTGAGTCGCTCAAACCGATTCTGATCATCCCGCTGATTGCCAGCTTGGTCACCGGCCTGACGATGATCTACGTGATTGGCGAGCCGGTGGCTGCCGTGCTGAGCGCGCTCACCAGCTTCTTGGAGTCCATGGGCTCGACCAATGCCGTGCTGCTGGGCATTCTGCTCGGAGCCATGATGTGCTTTGACCTGGGTGGCCCGGTCAACAAAGCGGCCTACACCTTTGGCGTCGGCTTGTTGGCCTCTGAAACCTACGGCCCAATGGCCGCGATCATGGCGGCAGGTATGGTGCCCGCCATTGGTATGGGCATTGCCAGCTTCGTGGCGCGTAACAAGTTCTCTGCCCCCGAGCGGGAAGCGGGTAAAGCCTCGTTCGTGCTGGGCCTGTGCTTTATCAGTGAAGGCGCGATTCCCTTCGCGGCGAAAGACCCGCTGCGCGTGATTCCCGCCTGTATCGCCGGTGGCGCGGTCACGGGTGCGCTCTCCATGCTGGTGGGTGCCAAGCTGATGGCCCCCCATGGCGGTATCTTCGTGCTGCTGATTCCTAACGCCATTACTCCCGCTCTGCTTTACCTGGGCGCGATTGTGGTAGGCTCTTTGATCACCGGCCTGGGCTACGCGTTTATCAAACGTGGCGCTGCCCAAGTAGCCGTTGCCAGCTAAAAGCGGCACACTAAGGGCGAGGCAATCTCGCCCTTTTGTTTTTTAGTCAGACATTCAAAACGACCACCACCCCGCTGTTTTATTAACCATTTTTCGCTAGCTGTTGTTCTCACGCGCGCAATATGTAGTATTTTTACATAAATAACAGCGACGCCAGGGGGTCGGACACGCCCCGTTAGCGATAACGATGTAAAACAGATGTAAAAACAACAGGATCGCCCGTTATGTTTCAACTCACTCGCAGCGTTACTTGGCAGGCCCTAGAGCGCCTGCGCGATAAAACCGCCAATGACCGCATTCGTGACTACTTTACGAATGACCCGCAGCGCTTTGAAAAAATGAGCCTCCGCGTCGGCGGCCTCTTTCTAGATTACTCCAAGCATCAGGTGTCGGATGAAGTGCTGGCCAAACTGATTGAGCTAGCCGACCACTCCGCCCTGGTACAGCGCCGCGCCCAAATGTTTTCTGGCGACATTATCAACGTGACCGAGAACCGTCCGGTACTCCACACCGCGCTACGCCATCTTGGCGATGAGCCGGTGTATGTGGATGGCGAAGACGTGATGCCCGAAATCACCCGCACCCGCGAGCAGATCAAGCTGTTCTCAGAAGCGGTGCGTAGCGGCGAGTGGAAAGGCTATAACGGCCAGCGCATTAAAGACGTGGTCAATATCGGCATTGGCGGCTCGGACCTCGGCCCCAACATGGCGGTGCGTGCGCTGTTGAAGTATCGCCACCCGGAGCTGCACTTCCACTTCGTTTCCAACGTGGACGGCACCCATATTCAGAAAGTGCTCTCACGGCTCGACCCCGCCACCACGCTGTTCATCGTTTCTACCAAGACCTTCTCCACTCAGGAGACCCTGCTCAACGCCAAGACTGCGCGGCGCTGGTTCCTGGAGAACGCTGGCGAAGACGCCGACGTGGGCGCGCACTTCATTGCCGCTTCCACCAACCGCAAAGCGGCGATGGAGTTCGGTATTCGCGAAGAGAACGTGTTCGAGTTTTGGGCCTGGGTGGGCGGCCGCTACTCCATGTGGTCTTCCATCGGTTTGCCCATTGCACTCTCGATTGGCTTTGAAGGCTTTATTGAGCTGCTGGAAGGCGCCCATGAGATGGACCGGCACTTTATCGAAGCGCCTTTCGCTCAAAACATGCCGGTACTGATGGCGCTGATTGGCATCTGGTACATCAATTTTATCGGTGCGGAAACCCAGGCCATCGTGCCCTACGACCAAGCGCTGAACCAACTGCCCTCCTTCCTGCAGCAGTTGGATATGGAGTCTAACGGTAAGTCGGTAGATATTTTCGGCCACCCGGTGAACTACAAAACCGGCCCGATTGTATGGGGCCAAACCGGCTCCAACGGCCAGCACGCCTTCTTCCAGCTGCTGCACCAGGGCACCCGCTATGTGCCCATCGATTTTATCGCCTCGCTCAAGCCGGAACCGGGCGTGGAAGACCACCACTTCGCCCTGCTGACCAACATGCTGGCCCAAGCCAACGCCTTTATGGAAGGCAGCCAAGGCGACAGCAAAGAGCTTAGCCAGCTCGACCCCTATAGCTGCCCCGGCAACCGTCCCTCCAGCACCCTGCTGCTCGACGAGCTAACGCCGAAAAACCTGGGCGCGCTGATTGCGCTCTACGAGCACAAGGTGTTCGTTCAGGGCGTAATCTGGAACATCAACTCGTTCGACCAGTGGGGCGTACAGCTAGGCAAGCGCATCGCCGGTGAAATCAGCGAGCGCATCGACGCCAACGCCGCCGACTTCGACGCTTCTACGCAGGGGCTGCTTGAGCTGGTGCGTGCCCACTTTCCCACCAGCGCACGCAAAGCCGATAGCGCCGAGCCAGCAAGCAGTGATAAAAAACCGGTGCGCAAGAAGCGTTAGGATAAAAAGTAAGTAAGCACAGCGCCTTGGCAGACTACCAGGGCGCTTTTGGGTCAACGCCTATTGAGTGGCGCTCAACCGTCGACAATCGGCGTGTAGCTGGCACACCGATGCCCCTTGCTTGCAGAGCACGACAAACACCCTATACTGTATGGATAAACATATTATAGGTGGCTCAGCGCGAGGCTCCCGATGACGGCCCATAACCTTCCCCGATCCGCCGTGCATAAAGGGCGTGGTGCAACCTACGACCCACATAACCGCTTCGCCCCTACCCGCAGCGTGGCGGAGGATGACGGCTGGTGGCAAGAGGAGGCCACCACCTCGCTGGCAACAGAAGTGCGCGAGGAAGCCAGTAAAAGCGCGCTCTCTTGGAACAACTCTCCAGATTTACCCTTTGATCGTTCGCTTAACCCGTATCGCGGCTGTGAGCATGGCTGTGTCTACTGCTATGCGCGCCCGTCACACGCCTATTGGGATTTATCGCCGGGGCTGGATTTTGAAACCAAACTGATCGCCCGCCACGGGCTGGTGGAGCATTTAAAAGAGGAGCTTTGCCACCCCCACTACGTTTGCAGACCCATTAACCTCTCCGGCAATACCGACTGTTACCAGCCGCTAGAGGCCACCTACCAAACCACCCGCCGCTTGCTGGAATTGCTGTTGGCTTGCCGCCACCCGGTGACGCTAGTGACGAAAAGCACGCTAATTTTGCGGGATATCGATCTACTAGCAGAAATGGCGGAGCATCGCTTGGTGCGGGTGTTCGTGAGCTTGACCAGCCTGGACGCTAACCTAAAGCGCACGCTGGAACCCCGTGCGGCATCGCCGCAGGCGCGCCTGAAAGTGATTCGTGAGCTAAACACGGCGGGAATACCGGTGGGCACGCTGGTATCGCCGATTATTCCCGGCCTGACCGACCACGAAATTGAGCGCATTCTGGAAGCCGCCAGCCGCGCCGGGGCGCGCACCGCCACCTGGATGCTGCTAAGGCTGCCCCACGAGGTCGCGCCGCTGTTTGAAGCGTGGCTAGAAGCCCACTACCCCGAGCGCGCCGCTAAGGTAATGAGTTTGATGCGCCAGTGTCGGGGCGGTAAAACCTACGATGCTGCCTTTGGTAAGCGCTTTCGCGGCGAGGGGGTATTCGCTGACTTAATCGCCCAGCGGTTTCAGCGTGCTAGCCGCCAGTGGAACATGCAGCCACGCACCGAGCAGGGACTGAATACCCGTGATTTTCGCCCGCCCCGGGCACAGGGGGATTTATTTGATTAGACTGCAGGAATACCCATCACTAAGAAGACGCCCCCTCCATGTCGCTCAGCAAAACAAAATCCAGCTTTTACCGCCGCCTTTACGTGGCCCACTTGATTGAGCAAGGCGTGGCCAGCGTACCCGCGTTGATGGAAGCCACCGGCATGCCGAGGCGCACCGCCCAGGACACCATTACGTCCCTGGGGGAATTGGATATTGAGTGCGTGTTTGAAAAAAGCCACGGCGAGCGCCACAACATTGGCCACTACACCATTAAGCAGTGGGGCGCGATTGACCCGCACTGGGTGGCATCGAACGCTGAGCGCTTAGGGCAGGCATTGGGCTATCGCTAAGCCCCTCGTCAGGCTCTGCCCACGCAAGGCGCGCCGTGTTTAACGTCACGCTGAGCGAGCTTGCTGCCATCGCCAGCACGGCGGCCAAGGGCGGTACCGCCATCATGATCACCAGCCCAAGCGCCAGCGTGTTATAGAGTGCCGAAAACACTAGGTTTTGCACCATAACTCGGCGGGTGCGCTTCGCCAGTGCCAATAGCCTCACCACACCGCTCACCCCAGGCTGAAGCAGCTGTGCGGCGGCTCCTTCGCGGGCGGCTTCGCTGGCTTGCATAGGGGCGACGCCTACCCCGGCTTCGGCAAGGCTTAAGCTATCGTTCACCCCGTCGCCCACATAGAGCGTGGGCGATGGCAGCGCTTTGAGTAGTGCCGCTTTGGCTTCCGGCGAACGCTGGGCGTAGCAGGCGGTTTTTGCTAACCCTACCTGCTGGCCAAGCCAGCCCACCGGCCCCTGGCGGTCGCCGCTGATCAGCGCCACGATGTACCCTGAGCGCTGTAGTTCGGCAAGGCTTGCTTTCGCATCGCTCACCGGCTGGTCGGCACAGTAAAGCGTGGCGAGCCAACCGCGGCTGTTGGCCACTACCACCTGTGAAGCAAAGGCGTAGTCAGGGTGTTGGGCGTTATCTGGCAAGGGTGTGCCAAGCTGCTGCTCTATCCATGCGGCGCTACCTAACCACCACTGCTCTCCGTTTTGAAACGTTACTTGCAGGCCTTTGCCGGGATGCTCCTCAAGATGAAGTACGTTATGAAATACTTTATGAAGCGCTTTGGGCGGCGTTGCTGTTTCAGCCTTGTTCACCCAGTCCAGCAAACCGCTGGCTAGTGGGTGTTCGCTTTGGCTAACGGCGCTGTGCAGCATCGCCTGAAACATCGTGAGATCTTCGCCCTGGCGCAGCGCGGCGTGCACTACCTGATACTGCCCACGGGTGAGCGTACCGGTTTTATCAAAGGCAATACCACGTACTTTCGCCAGGGTTTCAAAAGCGGCAGGGTCGCGAAGCGCAATGCCCTGCTGTAACGCTTGGCTGCTACCGGCAAGGCTTGCCAGCGGAACCGCCAGCCCAACCGCGCAGGGGCAAGCCACCACCAAAACAGACAGCGCACGCACAGCAGCGTCTTCCAGCCCAAGGCCCAATAGCAACCCGAGTGGGAGTGTCAGCACAGCCAGCAGCAGCGCTACGGGGCTTAGCCATGAGGCAAAGCGGTCGGCCAGCTTATGCAATTCGCCCTTTTTTGCCTGGGCGCGGCGCATTTGCTCGCACAGTTTATCCACCCGCCGCTGGCCGACGGTAGCCGTCACAGCCACCTTCAAAGGCGCTGCGTTTAGCCCCGCCGCATAGCGGCAGCCCGCATAGACCCGCTGCCCAGCATGCAGGTAACGGGGCACGCTTTCCCCAGTGAGCGTGGCGGTGTCCAGCCAGCCGGGCGTTTCCAGCAGGCCATCCAAGGGCACCTGCTCACCAGGAGGCACTTCAATCACAGCTCCTATGGAGACTTCCCCAACGGGCTGCATGTCGCGCTGCCCGCCTTGGCAAACCACCACATCAGCCTCCGGCAGCCTTAGTGCATCAAAGGCTTTAAGCCCCCGCTGCCTGCACAGGGTTTCGACCAGCCGGCCCACCAGAAGCAGCACAATCAGCATCACCGCAGTATCGAAATAGACCTCAGCAGAGCCGCGCAGCAGCAGCCCTACCGATACCGCCATGGCGCCAAGCACACCCAGGCTTACCAATACATCCATGCCGGGGCGTCGGGCCAATAGCGTGCGCCACCCCGCTCGGTAAAACGGCAGGCCGGAATAGAGCACGACGGGTAGTGAAAAGGCACCGGCCACCCAAGCAACGACCAGCTCTATGGTGGCATTGGGCAGCGCGCCCACGTAGATCAGCAGCGACGCCAGCATGGTCCACATACCCAACACTGCACCTACAATCAGGCGCAGCATGAGGTAGCGGCTCTCTTGGGCTAAGCGCTGCTGGGCATCTTGCACTGGCTCTAGCTCGCTCAGCCGATAGCCCAGCCGCTTCACCACGGGGGCTAGCACCGCCAACTGGGTTGCTGCGGGAGCGCCGTTTACCCATACCGTTGCAGTAGGGTAATGAACGCTGGCCTGCGCGACTCCCGGCACGCGGGCTAGCGCGCCCTCTACCGCCAGCGCACAGCTGGTGCACCACATGCCATGAAGCGTATAGAGCGGCACCTCTTGCTTGGTAGAAACGTGTTCGGCCTCGGTTACAGGCAAGGCGGCACACCTATGATCGGCAGCCCCGCAAACGCCACCCCAAAGGCCGAGAACAGGTAGAGCCAACCGGATACCACCGCATGGAAGCGCTGTCGCCCCTGGTGCTGTTTGGCCGTGCGACAGCTTCCCCAGCCCAACAGCACAAGCCCAGCAGCACAGAGAAGGGTAAAACCGCCCAGGGCTACGTTGAGTAGCGTGAGTGATCTTGCCTCGGGCGGCGGTGGATTTACCGCACAGGCCACCGATAGGCCGCTATACACGGCCACAAACCAAACGCTCCAGAGCGTTAGCCCCACTATCAAATGGATAGGGTGGGTAAAGTTAAGTCGTTCCATCGCCCTACCCTCCTAACACGCGGGGCAGCACCGCTAGCGCCCCTATGAGCAGCCCAAAGGTGACCACGTTATAGCGCCATAGCAGGGCTACTACGCCCGGCTCGAAGGGAGCATGAGCGCCCACATAGCCATAGCCCACACGCAGGCCTTGAAGCACGGTCAAGACGACCGCTAAACCGCCGTGGAACAGAGCGTAGACAAGGCCGACCAGCATCACCGCATCGTGGGAGGTTTGCGTGGGGGCAAGCTCGGCTTGCCACAGCGCCCAGCCCGTTAGCCCCACTTGTAGTGCGCCTAACGCAGCGGCTAAATAGAAGCCTGCACCTAGCCCGGCGTCACGCTGCTGGCGCAGCCCACATACCAGCTTTTCCATCACACCACAACCGGCTAAAACCGCTACGCCAGCTGCACCCATTAATATGAGCGATAGCGGCGGCGTCTCTGGCATCTGCCATTCGGGTGAAACGGTCCAGAGGTAGAACCAGCCAAACAGGTAAGAGAGATAAAACGATCCGTTGGCGATCAGAAAAACACCCATCGCCCAAAGGCCGGGGCCGTCCATCGTACGCGAATGGAGCGGTGGATCGCCCGGTTTTACGCCTGCGTCCGGTGCCGCTTTAGGATGCGCCCCGTTCTCCCAGGACCAGCGCAGCAGAAAGATACCGGCAATAATGACGAATACGCCTGCCAACGCGTACACCTTGGTCAGCAGGCTCAGGCACACCACCGCCAGCGCGGCAGCGGCAAACAGCGGCCACCAGGAGTTACCGGGCAGGTGGATAATCTCGCGCACCTTGCCCGAAATTGGATCGGTGCCCCACATCTCCCTTCTGCCGTGGGAAGCCACCGCCAACGAGTGCTTACCCTCGGCCATGGTATGAGGCAGATTTGGGTCATCCCACAACGGGTGGCGGGTTTCGACATTGGGAAGGCTGACAAAGTTATAGGCGCTGGGCGGCATGGTGTTGGCCCACTCCAGCGTATCGGCATTCCAGGGGTTATGCTTGGCAGGCTTGCCAAACCGAAAGTGCAGCGCGATATCCAGCAGCACCATGGCAATCCCTGCCGAGAGCACAAAGCTGCTGATCGACGAGAGCAGGTTAAAAATCTCCCAACCTGAGCCTGCTTCATAGGTGTAAATCCGCCGGGGCATACCGAGCAGCCCGGTCCAGTGCATGATCAAGAAGGTGCCGTTAAAGCCCAGGAAAGTAAGCCAAAACCCCCAGCGCCCCAGGTTTTCGGAGGGCATTCGCCCGGAGAAGAGCGGCAACCAATAGTAAAGCCCGGCGATCAGCGGGAAGAACATGCCCCCCACCAGCACGTAGTGCATGTGAGCCACTACAAAGTGGGTGTCGTGCACCTGCCAGTTAAACGGCACCAGCGCCAGCATGACGCCGGTTAACCCACCACACACAAAGATAATTAAAAAGCCCATCACCCACAGCATGGGCAGCTTCATTTTGGGTTTGCCAAGCCAGAGCGTGGCTATCCAGACAAACACCTGAATCGCCGTGGGCACGGCCACTAGCATACTGGCCGCCGAGAAAAACGCCTGGGCCAGCTGCGGAATGCCAATGGTGAACATGTGGTGAACCCATAGCCCAAAGCTGATAAAGCCCATAATGGTGATCGCTGCCACTACCCAGCCGTATCCCACGATGGGCCGCCCGGCAAACACGGGAATCAGCGTCGAAATAATCCCGGCAGCAGGCAGAAAGATGATGTACACCTCTGGGTGGCCAAACAGCCAGAACAGATGCTGCCAGAGTACCGGGTCGCCGCCGCCCGCAATTTGGAAAAACGGCATGCCTACCGCCCGTTCAAGCTCCAGCAGCACGCTGCCGAGTATCAGCGGTGGGAAACCCACCACGATCATTAGCGCCATGGCGAGGATATACCACGCAAACAGCGGCATCTTATGCAGCGCCATGCCCTGGGTGCGGGTGCGTAAGATAGACACCACCAGCTCCACTCCCGCCGAGAGCGCTGATATCTCCACAAAGGTAATGCCCAGCAGCCAAAAATCGGAGCCCAAATCCGGGGCAAACTCTTTACTGCTCAGCGGCGTGTACATAAACCAGCCGCTTGAAGGCGCCATCTCAATAATTAGGCTGGAGGTGAGGATGATCCCGCCAAACAGGTAGCAGAAATAACCCAGCGACGTTAGCCGTGGGCACACCAAGTCACGGGCACCAATCATTTTAGGGATCAGGTAAATCGCCAGCCCCTCCAGCATAGGGATGGCGAACAGGAACATCATCACCGTGCCGTGCATGGTGGTGACCTGGTTATAGATCTCCGGCGACATAAAGTCCTGGTCGGGCATCGCCAGTTGGGTGCGCACTAGCATGGCGAGAATGCCGCCAATCAGGAAAAACACCATCCCGGTGATCATAAAACGCAGACCGAGCGTTGTATGGTTCACGATGGTGAGGGCCTTTAGCCCTTTCGGGTTGCCCCAAATGTCATGTAGGTCTTCGTGTAGTTGCTGCGGGTCCTGCTCTACCGCCTCTTGATTCACGCTCTTCATGGGGTCAAGGTCTCCAGCCAAGCACCCAGGGCATCCAAGGTGTCCTTATCAATATCGTCGTGGGCGGGCATTTTATTGCCCGGCTTCAGCGTTTGGTGCTGCTGCAGCCACTGGCTCACCGCGCCCTCTTCCATGGCCATCACACCGGCACCCAGCATCGTGCGGCTACCGATATCCGAGAGGTTCGGCCCTACATCGCCCTGGCTGACGCCAGCCACTCGATGGCAGCTCGCGCAGTGGGTCGCAAAGGCCTCTCTTGCGCTATCGTGGGCTGAATCTTGGGTCGCTAATTCGCTTAGTTCTGCGTCTTGGCGAGCTGCCAGCCATGCATCGAATGCTTCACGAGGCACGGCTTCGACGTACAAATGCATATGGGCATGGCCCACCCCGCACAGCTCGGCACACTGGGCACCAAATACGGCGGGCTCATCGGCTTCCAGGCGGATTTTATTCACCCTTCCTGGCAGCATGTCGATTTTGCCGCCCAGGCGCGGCACCCAAAACGCGTGAATGACATCCGCCCCGCTCACATGAAAATCCACCGGCTCCCCGGCGGGCATGACGAGCTGGTTAGCGGTGACGACTTCGCCGCCTGGGTAGCGTACCTCCCACCACCATTGGTGGCCGATCACTTCAATCACTTCAGGCGGCTCGCCTAGCGGGAGCGGTAGCATGCGTTGCCCGGCGGGCACCCCAAACATCAGCAGTGCAGTCACACTGGTGATCGGCAACACAAGGCCTCCACCAATAATCCAACGCCGGGCAATGCGTCGTTCTTGGGCAGGCGTGCGCTCCACGTTGCGCGGCTTGAAGGCGTACAGCCAAACCACGGTGACACCAATCAGCACGATGGTGGCAAAGCCCAGCATTACCCACCAAATTAACCGAACGTCTCGCGCGGCGGGCCCTGCAGGGTCTAAGATAGATCTGTCGCCAGTACAGCCCGCGACACTGAGCAGCAGGCTAAGCCCTAGCCAGCAGGCGGCTTGACGGGCTCGTCGCGATGTTAAACACGACATGATGGCGGACGTAGCGCTATTGCGTTCCCTCATTAGCGTTTTCCCTGAAGTGCAGTTGATCTGTCCGACTGTTTTGCTTTGTCTAACCACAGGAAGTGACGATGACACCTACTCCCCAACGCTCGATCAAAAGCCGCGCGTCGCTGGCGGGCCATCCACTCCATCCGGTAATGATTCACTTCCCGGTAGCGGCGCTGATGGCACTGGTCGCTTGCGATATCGCCTACTGGTATACCCAAGATACGTTTTGGTTGCGCGGCGGGCTTTGGCTGGCGGGTGTTGGCGCGTTTGGCGGCTGGATTGCGTCGGTGGCAGGCATCATTGACTTGGTCTCGGTAGCACGCATCCGTCGACTGATTACTGGCTGGAGCCACGCCATTGTGGCTGTGGTCATGCTCTCTCTGGCGTCGCTGAACTGGCTGCTGCGTTTCACTGAGCCCAGTGCGGTGCTGCCGTGGGGGTTGACCATCTCGCTGGTAACGGCCGGCTTGATTGCGCTGGCCGGGTGGCTCGGTGGCCAACTGGTGTACGAGCACGCGGTGGGCGTTGAAGTAGAATAGTAACCCGAGCGGCTCAATGGCAGCCCGTAATTGGATATTGGCCATTGAGCTAGCTCCACTCCAGCGGTTTAGAAAGCACAAACCCTAGCACCCCAAAGATGCCTACCAGCGCCAACAGCAGCGCACACAAGCTGGCCGTCTTCACCCCTTTAAAAATCCCCTTCTCAAGGCGCAGGATGAGCCAGCCAAAACAGCCGTGGGCAGCTACCATTAACACCACGGCCCCCAGCTTTAAGATCAACCAGCCGCCTAACAGGCCATGTAACAGAAATAGCAGCGTGCCTGAAGCAATCGCCGCGAGTGCCGCCGGGGTGGCGATGGAATTATAGAAAAACCGCGGCATGGGCGGTGTGCCCTGAGCGAAGCCCGCATCTTTACGTAGCTGAAGCGCCTGTAATAAAAGTGCAGGCAAATAAAGAAGAGCGCCGCACCAAATGACCAGCGCGGCGATGTGCAGCAGTTTTAGCCATGGCATCGAGGCTTCCTTGCGTTACTAGGGCAGAGTCTATTGTGACCCTGATAACCTTAGTCAACCGATGCCATTCTGGCTAGGCAAAACGCCAAGTTTCACTCCACCGAAATCTCGTAACCTGTGAATTTACGTAGATTTATCACACCCGTGTCGAACATGAGGTACTGCCCTTTCACGCCCTGAAGGATGCCTTCAACCAGCGGCTGCTTATCAAAATTATGAGAGACTACTTTGCGGGGAAACGCAGCCACAGGATAGTCGAACTGCAAAGGAGCCTCATCCAACGTGCGAATGGCGTCTTCGCCGTGAACACTACGTAGCTGGCCCAAGCCGTCTGCCAGTTTACTCAACAAGCGATCACGCTCAGCGCGCAGGTCGAGTGGTTCTACCTCACCTTTTAACATGGCACGCCAGTTGGTGCGGTCGGCCACCTGCTCTTTGAACAGCATTTCGACAAACCCGGACTGCTGGCGGGTATTCACTTCGAGAATCGGCAGCGCCTGAATAGCGCCTTGATCCAACCAGCGGGTGGGCATTTGGGTTTTGCGAGTAATGCCCACCTTCAAACCGGAAGAGTTAGCCAGATAAACGATGTGGGGCTGAAAGCAGTGCGCCTCGCCCCACTCCGGCTCGCGACAGGTGCCTTGGTAGTAGTGGCAGGTCTCCGGCTTCATGATGCAGGTATCGCACTGCGCCAAGCGCTTAAAGCAAGGGTAGCAGTAGCCTTGTGCAAAGCTTTTTTTGGTTGCCCGACCGCAGTGAGTACAGGCAATGGCACCGCTCCATGCAAGGCGCATGGGGGAGCCAATACGCTCATTCAACGCCACCCGATGCTCACCAGCGCACAGATGGTAAACTACTTGCTCGTCTTGGCGGCTAGGCAGTGCCGCCGCCATTTTTTGCAAACACCCTTTAACGGGAGAGACCTCGGGGATTAACAAATCAGTCACGCGTGGCATCCCGGCCAAGGCCCGCCATTTCTGGGCTAACGCCTGCGCCCGTCGCACCTGCCCCGCAGGTACGCCGCTCCAAATAACCTACGCGATTCTCTTCCGGTACATTGTTTTCAACTTCATAACGCATGACAGCTTCCAAACACAGCTCGGTTTGCTCCGGCGTTAAGCGGCGGCCGTCAGGCCATTTGCGTAGCGACACCCCTTGCTTAAGGCTTTCATAAATCGCAGGCGTCATCTGGCTGATCATTTTATCGAAGGTCATATCGCTCACGGTTAGCACCTCAAGTATTTGCTGCTTTCAAATTGGCGGCGTTAGGCTTTGCTACGTTTGGAGGAATAATACCAGCCCGTGGCGAGCCCCACGAGCAGCCCGCCCAGGTGGGCTTCATTGGCCACGTTGCCAAAGCCGACGGTACTGGCGATATCGGTCATGGTGAACACCATCCAGCCGAGCATAAACACCACCAGCATTTGCGGCACGAAAAAGCCACTGTTCGGGGCACGGCGGGACATGAGCCACACGTGGCCCAATAGCGCATAGACCACGCCGGACATACCGCCAAACAGCACCGTTCCGGTCACGTATTGCGCCAAGTTGGCACCGATACCGGCGACGAGAAGCAGGAGCAGCATCGTTTTACTGCCTTGGCGCAGCTCGATTTGCCGTCCGAAGTACCACACCCACATCAGGTTGAAAATCAGGTGCATCCAGCCAAAGTGCAGAAATGCAGGCGATAACAGACGCCATACCTGCCCCCCCATCACGGTGTCTGCCAGCGACCCATATACCAATTGGCCGCCGGAGATACCCACCGGCACAATGGTGAGCGCCACAATTAGCAGATCGCCGAAAATGCCGCTTAGGGCAAATACCAGCAGGCTCACGCCGATCATTAACGCCGTGACCGGCACTTGGCGTAGCGTGGCAGCAAGGCTGTGGGCCGCAGGCGGGCGTTTGGGCCGGGTAGCTTCAAGAATCAGCGGTTCGCCTCGCTCCCAGCGGCTAACCAGGGTACGTAACTCTTCATGTTGGCGGGGGTCGGCCACCCAGAGCAGCTGGCCGTCCGCTTCGTCGGTGATCCGGTGGCCAATACGGTAGTGCCATAACGCTTTGCGCAGTGCCTGTGTGTCTGCGCCCGCGGGTAAGAGCATGACTGGATGCATGGCATCTCCCTTCTATCCAAGTGGTGGTCGCGCTTTAGCGCCGCTTTACCAAAGGATAAACAAAAAAATCCGGCGGAGGGGGCCGCCGGATAAAAGCAAGGGATCATTCAAGGGAACACTTACTCTGATAGCCGGCAGCTAGATTAGTTCAGCAGTTTTGCAAAAATTATGTAACCATTTGTAAATCATCCACAGCACGCTTAATCAAAATCTATTTCCCAGGGTTTGGGCAGCGCACGCTCCTCTTTAGGTACTTGAATCCATACGAAATGATCAGCGTTCAACTGGGTTTCACCGCTCCAACGATAGGCAACCAAACGGCCAAACTTTACGGCGCTGTAATCCAAGCAGGCGATATTTGCGGCAGGCAGGGCGGGAATTCCTTCGCACCAGTAGTGGCCAATAAATAGCGGCGGCTGCTCTGGGCCGTAATAACTTAGCCGCTCTCGCTCACTGTCGGTGAGTGGTCGCGCTTCCAAATCGCCGGGCAGGTTATCTGGCTGAAATACCACATCTCCCCACTGCTGCGGGTTAGCTGCCCAAAAGTGGGCGCGAAAGCTTTGTCGGGTAAAACCGTCCCCCGAGTGAATCGCGACACCTTTTGGTAACCGGATATGGGGGCCACGGGTAAGACGATCAAGTATTCGATACGCCTGGGAGCCTGGGTCGTTGGACTCTACCAGAAACTGATCATCCATTCGGGCAGTCGGTAAGCGCTGCTTGAGCTCGCTGATCAGCGCATCATCCCAACACGCGTGTACCACGCGAATACCGTCTAGCTCTAGAAACAGCGGAATGGTTTTGAACCAGGCCAGCGTGTCTTCCCACTCGTTGGTATGGTGGCGATACTGATCAAGAGTGTCTTGAATAATGCGGTTGTGGCGCGGGGTATGTTCGCGCAGCCAGCGCTTGTGGCTGCCAGAGGGCGCGGGATGGGTATAGGCCAACGCGTTATACTCGTGATTGCCCATCACAATATGCGCTTCGCCCGCCTCTACCATGCGCCGTGCAATCGTGACCGCCAAGCGAATACGTGGCCCGCGATCAATCAGGTCGCCCAAAAAAATTACTTTGCGCCGCGGGTGGCGATAAACACCGCCGCGCTGGTGGTAGCCAAGCTTTTCCAGTAGTGCCGCTAGCGTGGCACCGCAGCCGTGGATATCACCAATTAAGTCGTAACCCTCCATATTAATCCCCTAGTCGGTGGCTCCAGCCGAGTTTACTGCGCAGCACGTCATAGAAGTTGTGCCCAATGGGATGCACTAATTGAACGCGCTCCGGCTTACGGGTGATAACCAAGACATCGTCAGGCTTGGCCACCGCGCGGGTTTGCCCGTCGCAGCTAATATGGGGGTAGGTCTGATTGGTTTCGCCAATATGAATGCGTATTTCGCTGGCCGCATCAATCACAATGGGCCGACTGGAGAGCGTGTGCGGGAACATCGGCACCAGCGTCACCACATCCAACTTCGGGTGCATAATCGGCCCACCACCGGAAAGCGCATAGGCGGTAGAGCCGGTTGGAGTGGCGACAATCAGCCCATCGCTGCGCTGGCTGTAGACAAACTGCCCATCGATAAACAGTTCAAACTCAATCATGCGGACCGCTTTACCGGGGTGCACCACAACTTCGTTAAGCGCGTCGCCATTTCCTACGGCGACCCCATTGCGGTAGAGCACGGCATCCAGCAAGAAGCGCTCTTCAACCTCAAACTCCCCCGCCAGCACTTCGCCTACCCGGGTCTCTAACTCATCGGGAGAAATATCGGTTAAGAAGCCCAGCCGCCCGCGATTGACGCCTAGAATCAGCGTACCGCTGCGGCACAGGGTGCGTGCAGCGCCTAACAAGCTGCCATCGCCGCCTACCACAATCACTAAATCGCACAGTTCACCCAACATGCGGCGGCTAGCTTCAGGTAAGCCGTGTTGGGGCAGCGCCGTGGCGGTGCGGTCTTCGATGAGTACCTTATAGCCATGTTCCGTTAAGTAACGGACCAAGCGTTGAAGCGAGTCGACAACTTTGTCGCTGCCTAAGCGGCCAATCAAGCCAATCGTCTTGAACGGCTTCACTGGGTGACTAAGGCTACCGGGGTTGGAACCTGACGATGTGGTATTAGACATGGGCGACTCTCGCTAGCATCAGCCCACATTATGGAGAGGAAGGCAGTATCGAGCAAATCACCCGGTGCGCCAGAGATAAGCCTTCCGCACCGGGAAAAATCAGCGGTTTAGCTTAGGCAGCCGCCACCTTGCGGCGCTGCAGCCACCAGTGGTTTAGCCACAGCGAAGCGCCCATGATCGCCGCCCCCAAAAGCAGTTTGCCCACATCAGCATCGCGGTTCCAAATCACCAGGTTAACGACCAAACCAGCCGGCACCAGCGCATTGTTCATAATCGCCAGGGTGCCCGCATCTACCTTGGTTGCCCCTTGGTTCCAGGCAAAATAGCCAACACCCGATGCCACCAGCCCCAGCCACGCCAATACGCCCCACTGCAGAGTGGTGGATGGCAGCGCGGCGCTATTACCAAACAGCAAGAAGGCAGGCAGCGCTACCAGCATAGCCCCGATAAAGAACCAGCCAAACACGTTATGCCAAGCAAGAGTGGGCGGCAGGTCTGCCGCTAGGCGGCGGTAACCGACTTGGCCGATGGCGAAACATAGGTTAGCGCCCTGCACGACCAAAAAGCCGAGCCAGAAGCCGCTGTCGATGCCGTCGTAACGAATCACCCCGGCGCCTAGTACTGCCAAAATAGCTGTTACCAAATAGATCGGCGTAAAGCGTTTGAACATCAGGTCATCCAACAACGCGATATACACCGGCGTAAAGATGGTAAACAGCAGCACCTCCGGCACGGAGAGTAGCAAGAAGGAGTGATAAAAGAAGGTGTACATGATGCCTAACTGGATCGCGCCCAGCGCCATCAATGCCAAGCGCTGCTTACCGCGCAGCAGGCTTGGGCGCAGAAAAGGTAGGAACACCAGCATTGCTAGGGTCACGCGGACCAGCACAGCAAAGTAGCTATCAACCTGACCCGCCAAATACACACCAATTAAAGAGAACGAAAACGCCCAGAGCGCCGTTACGCCAACCAAATAGCCCATCAGTAAACCCCAAGCAAAAAGAAAGTTGACGGGGATTATACGCCTTTAGAATCCCCTGCCAATGGGCCAAAAGCGTAAGGCGGTTTTTACCGTTTATTCAGCCAAACAAGTGCATAGACAACACCGGGCAACCAACCTATTAGTGTCAGCACGACACTGATTAATACACGCTGGGCCCCGCCTTCGGTTAAACCAACGGCTAAGGGCGGTAGCAGCACGGCCAGGGCGCGATAAGCTAGCTGTAAGTTGGCAGGTTCTTTCGCGGGTGTGGCGGGTGGTTCTGGTGAAGTTTTTTCTTCAGGGGCTATAGGCTTCGCTGAGGGGGTAAAGTGCCCAACGGCCGCTTGTGCTTTCTCGGCCTGCTCCTTTTCATGGGCAAGCGCTTTACGGTGCGCCTCTTTATCTATTTTTTGCTCTAGGGTGTCTGCGCCCTCTGCCAAGTCGTCGTGGTAGCGCTCCCAATCTTCCCAGTCGTAGGGTGTCCCCGAGTTGGGCCGATGACTGCCTGCGCCACGGGCACGCTCCCAGGCTTTCTCTTCCAGCGTATTGGGCCTGTCAGGGTCTCGATCTAGGCCAACGCCTTTACGGTTCAGATATTCACGAGCATCCATAACGACTCCTCACAGCATTTGAAGCGGGCTTGAAAAATTGGCAAAGCGTTGAATAGAGACAGTATGGGGTCAGCACAGGGTGAGTTAAATCACCTACAGTAAGAGAATCGGCAGTGGCCTGTCGATCACGTTAAGGAGTGCTCCAATGAATAAAAAAATCCCGGATACCGTACGCGATATTATGTCCCGCGACTGCTACCGCGTCTCTAGAGAAACGTCTATCACTACCCTTGCCCAAGGGCTTGCCCTGCACCGTTTGCCGGGCGCCCCGGTGGTGGATACGGCTGACCGCTTAATCGGCTTTATCTCTGAGCAGGATGTTCTGGGGCACGTGCTCGACAGCATTTACCATGACCACGAAGCGCCGTTGGTCCGAGAGTTAATGCGTCAGGACGTGCTCACTACCTCCCCCAATAAAAGCGTGACCGATTTAGCGCAGGAAATGCTGGGCGCGAAACCGAAAATTTATCCGGTCGTCGAACAGCATCGCTTAGTGGGCATCGTCACGCGTCGGGACATTTTGATGGCCTTACTAATGATTCGCCGCCATTAGACGCTTGAACACCTGCGGCATGATGCTAATAAAGGTACCTACAAAAAAAACCGCTGCTTGAAACAAGCAGCGGAAGCAAGGGATCGAAAACAATAGCCAGAACAACACTATTAGCGACTGCTATCGCGATGTTGTCTGTACATACTCAGACACCCTGCAGAGAAAAAGTTCGCAAAAGGTTAAAATTTTCGTCTCAGCAGGCGCAGGCGTATACTAGGTGGCTATTCTCAACTGGGCGCATAAGCTGGCGTCTATCCTGATGTGGCCAGGAGCTATGCATGGCACTTTACTTACTGGTGTTTGGCGTTTGTTTACTGGTAATGGGGGCTGTGTTGCTGGTGCTGATGAACGCAGGAACGCCTCGCTACCGCACCGAGCCCAAGGATCTGATCGCGCTGTTTGATAAGGCGCTGGAGAGCAAGGTCAGCGAGACCGAGTGGAATGCTCTGATTGGCTACCCTATCCGCCATGATGAGTATTTAGACAACGTTCGCCGCCGTGCCTCACACCTAATGGATACACACGGGCGACGCTGGCAGATTGCTCAGGGCAAGCCGCTCCTCAACCAGGAGGGTTACGCGGAGCTAAAAGCATTACGTGATCATTTAGCGGCACATACAGCGCTTCGTCAGCGCTAACAGAGCAGCAGCGACGAGGAGAACCGTATGCCGAGTACCATTCGTCAAATACCCCTGGAAACGGCGACGAAGCATCACTCCCATGACTTCCATCAGATAGTGATCACGCTATGTGGCTCTTCTGAATTTGAAATCGAGGGGTTGGGCGGCCGTGTAAACGCTTTTTCCGGCTGCATCGTGCCTGCTAACCACGAGCACTACTATTCTGGCAACGGCCATAATCGTCAGTTGATTCTAGATTTACCAGAAGATGCTCCCGCTTTGACGGGTGAGCACCGTGAATTGGTGGCGCTATTTGATGTGCCGCGCTTTTTTGCCTTAGACAGCCCGCTGCGCCACTATCTTACCTTTGTCGAGAGCGAACTGGCCCGAGGATTAGACAACTCTGCCACCTCGTTTCAGCAAGACCGCCTAGCGGCCACGCTGTTAGGCTCGCTAAAAGCCCGCCTAGGTGCCTCAGGGAGCGCTGCCCAGCGACGCATTGACCTTAACCAGATTGACCGGTTTATCCGCCGTCACTTAGCCGATGAGCTGCGGGTGGCCGACCTGGCCAAGCTCGCCTGCCTGAGCGAAGCACATTTTTCTGAGCGTTTTCGCGCCCAAACCGGCCTCTCCCCCTGGCAGTATGTACGACGGCAGCGGCTTCACGCGGCACGCCAGTTGGTCATGCAAAGTCGTTTGCCACTTACCGATATCGCCATACAAACAGGGTTTGCCAACCAGAGCGCGCTGTCCCATGCGTTTCGCCGCAGCTACGGAGCCTCGCCGCGCCAGCTACGCCAAGGCTTTGCCAGCCCCTCCTTAGATACCAACAATCGTTCAACGGCTCATTCAACGGCGTTATCACCCTCAGCCACCCCCGCAGGGGCAAGCGTGCTCTCGTCTCGCTGATATTACGTTGGTGGATGTAGTAAAAAAGTCGCGTTGTTTGCCGCTAGCGAGCCGCACCCAACTCTACTAAAGTCGTAAATAGGCACAGCTTGCCGTGAAATTGACACGTTTTGCCACGAAAACGACATACACCTAACGACGGCTAGCTCTACATTCGAACGTCAGTCTGGGCACCTGCCCTGCCACCACTTTTTGAACGCTAGCTGACACAGCTATTCGTTCAAGCTGTTCGTTTCAGACCTGTCTTACGGGGGCCTCAATGCTCAATGCTAAAAAAATGCGTGACCCTGCCACCTGGCAAACCGACCTTGATACGCTAATGCAGCGTGTCAGCGAACACTATATCGTCGATGAAGATGCCTACGTCAGCGAGCTGATTAAACTGCTCAACGCCGACCAAGACGATTTTTCGCGCATTGAGGCCAACACGGCAGCGCTGGTGCGCGACGTTCGCAACATGGACACCGCCGTCGACACCATCGACGAGCTGCTTCAGCAGTACAGCCTGGATACCCACGAAGGGCTGATGCTGATGTGCCTGGCGGAAGCGATGCTGCGTATTCCGGATAAAGCCACCGCAGATGCGCTGATCGAAGACAAGCTGGGCCCAGCGGATTGGCAGTCCCATGTAGGCAAAAGCGAGTCGTGGATGGTCAACGCCTCGACCTGGGGCCTGCTGATGACCGGCCGCGTGCTGAAGCTGGACCATCCGAAAGAGGGTCAGCCCGCCCACTTTATTAACCGCATGGTTAATAAAGTGGGCGAGCCGGTGATTCGCCGGGCGATGATGGAAGCGATGAAAATCATGGGCAAGCAGTTCGTGCTTGGCCGTGATATCAACGAAGCCCTGAAACGCTCTAAGCCGCTATTCAATAAAGGCTACACCTACTCTTACGACATGCTGGGCGAAGCCGCACGCACCCGCGACGATGCCAAACGCTACTTTGACGACTACGCCCGTGCCATTGAGCAAGTGGGAAAAGCGTGCAAATCTCTGGGCGACAAAACCCCGGCACCATCGGTCTCCATCAAACTCTCTGCCCTACACCCCCGCTATGAGTTTGGCCGCCGCGAACAGGTACTGACCGAGCTGGTAGATACCGTCATTCAACTGGTCACCAAAGCGCGCGAGCTGGATGTGGCTGTGACCATTGACGCTGAAGAAGTCGACCGCCTGGAGCTTTCTCTGGAAGTCTTCCGCGCGATTTACCAGAGCGACGCCGTCAAAGGCTGGGGCCACTTTGGCCTAGTGGTTCAGGCATACTCCAAGCGTGCTCTGCCAGTGCTGCACTACATCAACCGCTTGGCGGATGAACAAGGCGATGAAATCCCGCTACGCCTAGTAAAAGGTGCTTATTGGGATAGCGAAATCAAAGAGTCTCAGCAGCTTGGTATCGATGGCTACCCGGTCTATACCCGCAAGGCGTGTACCGATGTGGCCTACTTGGCCTGCGCGCAGTTCCTACTGTCTGACGACACCCGTGGCCGCATCTTCCCTCAGTTTGCGACGCACAACGCTCACACCGTGACCACCATTCTGGAGCTGGCGAACCACGACAGCCGGCCGTTTGAATTCCAGCGCCTGCACGGCATGGGCGAAGCCCTTTACGATGCAGCCCTTGAGCGCGCCCCCAAAGGCACTTACTGCCGTATTTACGCGCCGGTCGGTGCCCATAAAGACCTGCTGCCCTACTTGGTACGTCGCCTGCTGGAAAACGGTGCCAACTCGTCGTTCGTTCACCAGATTGTCGACCCGGACGTGCCGGTGGAGTCGCTGTGCCAGCACCCTATCGAAACACTGCGCCAGCAAAAAACCTTCTACAACAAGCGCATCCCGCTGCCAAAAGACATCTACGGGCCGAAGCGCCGCAACTCCCGTGGGGTCAACTTAAACATCCGTAGCCACTACTACCCGCTGATGGAGAAAATGGCGACATTCATGGATAAGCAGTACCCCACCAAGCCGCTGCTAGCGTTTGATGTGGCCGACGATAGCGCCAATACCCATAGCGTCACTTCGCCTTTCGACCGCCGCCAAACCGTCGGCAGCGTGCAGTGGACCAGCAAAGAGCAGGCAGCGAAAGCCCTCGACGCTGCCTGGGAAGCCTTCCCGCGCTGGGACACGACTCCCGTAGCCGAGCGCGCAGCGATTGTGCGTCGGCTGGGCGACCTGATGGAAGAGCACATGGCGGAGCTGATGACACTCTGCTCCCGTGAAGGCGGCAAGCTGCTCACTGACGGCGTCGATGAAATCAAAGAAGCGGTTGATTTCTGCCGTTACTACGCCATGCGCGCTGAAGAGTCGTTTGGCGAACCCATCGAACTGCCTGGCCCGACCGGTGAATCCAACCGCTTGATGATGGGTGGTAAAGGTGTTTTTGCCGCCATTAGCCCTTGGAACTTCCCGGTAGCCATCTTCTGCGGTCAAATCGTTGCCGCCGCCGTTGCAGGCAACACGGTGCTGGCAAAACCCGCCGAGCAAACCTCGATCGTTGCCCACCGTGTCATCGAGCTGTTGTACGAAGCGGGCATGCCCCGTGATGTGGTGCAGCTGCTGCCGGGTGACGGCCCGACCGTGGGCAGCGTATTGACCTCTGATCCACGCATTACCGGCGTGGTCTTCACCGGCGGTACCGACACGGCGCAAATCATCAACCGCGCGCTGGCCGCCCGCGAAAACGCGCCGCTCCCCACGCTGATCGCTGAAACCGGCGGCATGAACGCGATGATCGTTGACTCTACCGCCCTGCCTGAGCAGGTCGTAGTGGATGTCATTCAGTCTGCCTTCCAGAGTGCTGGCCAGCGCTGCTCTGCCCTACGGGTGCTCTACCTTCAGGAAGACGTTGCTGACCGCGTTATCGAAATCCTCAAGGGGGCGATGAGCGAACTGCGCATTGGCGACCCTCGTGACCTGGGTACCGATGTCGGCCCGGTCATTGATGAAGACGCCCGTAAAGGCTTGATGGAGCACATCGAAAAGCTCAAAGCCGAGAACCGCTTAGTCGCCGAAACACCGATGTCTACCGAGCACACCCAGCACGGCACCTTTGTACCGCCGGTGGCGTTTACCATTGACAGCATTGATGCCCTTTCTCGCGAGCAGTTTGGCCCGGTGCTGCACATTGTGCGCTACAAAGCCCGCGAGCTTGATAAGGTGATCAACGATATTAATGGCCGGGGTTATGGCCTGACATTTGGGGTGCATAGCCGTAACGAATCCTTTGCCGCTGAAATAGCGCAGAAAATTCGGGTAGGCAATGTGTACATCAACCGTAATATCATCGGTGCTGTTGTTGGTGTTCAGCCGTTTGGTGGCCAAGGGTTGTCAGGTACTGGCCCTAAAGCAGGCGGACCGCACTATTTGCAGCGCTTTGTGACCGAAAAAACGATTACTAATAACACCGCCGCCCTGGGTGGCAACGCGTCGCTTCTGGCGCTAGGGGATGAGTAACGGCTCATCAACACTACTAACCTGAACTCCTGAAAAGGAACCGTCTCATGGTTGACAACAATAGAGCGATTGCCTTCACATTCGCGGCCCCTCAAGGCCGTGTGCTGGGTATAGGGAACATTGCACATAAACGTAGCCATACCCCCTCTAATGACATCCCTAGCGGTTACTCGCTAGGGTCAGCGACTTGAATACGAAAAGGGGTTAACAACAACAAGACTGCGCGGCGGCCAACGTTACTTGGTCGGCGCAGGCACCTGTCGGAGCTAGCTCCGTCCTGATGAATTGGAGATATTTTATGGATATTGGCGTTTGGGTCAGCCTTTTTGCCTACTTTGCGCTCATGATTGCCATCGGCGTTTATGCTATGCGCAAAGCGACATCTACGTCTGAGGATTACATGCTGGGTGGCCGTACCCTCAGCCCTAAAGTAGCCGCCCTGTCGGCTGGCGCGTCGGATATGAGCGGCTGGCTGCTACTGGGTTTACCAGGGGCGATGTTCGTCTCTGGCTTGGGTTCGGCCTGGATCGGGATTGGCCTATTTGTGGGCGCACTCTTTAACTGGATTCTGGTCGCGCCGCGCCTTCGTGAACAGACAGTTCACTATGGTAACGCGATTACCATTCCAGCCTTCCTAGCCAACCGTTTCCCCACTCGGGCGCTGTCGCTGAGAACGGTGTCCGCTATCGTCATCGTGATTTTCTTCGCCGTTTACACTGCTTCTGGCTTGGTCGCAGGCGGCAAACTGTTTGAGAGCGCCTTTGCTGGCGTTATCAACATCGGCGGTATGAGCGACTACGCGGTGGGTGTGGTAATCACGCTGGGCGTGGTGCTGGCCTACACCGTGGTTGGCGGCTTTTTGGCCGTGAGCATGACGGACTTTGTGCAAGGCTGCATCATGATGCTGGCTTTGGTCATCATGCCTGCAGTAGTACTGTTTGGTGAAGGCGGTGGTGGCTTTACTCAAGCCTCACAGACCCTCAATGAAGTTGATCCCACGCTGCTGTCGTGGACTGAAGGGTTGACGTTCATTGGGTGGCTCTCTGCCGTTACCTGGGGCCTGGGCTATTTTGGTCAGCCGCATATTATCGTGCGCTTTATGGCTATCCGTACGCTGCAAGATGTTCCGATTGCCCGCAACATCGGCATGAGCTGGATGGCTATTTCCCTGATCGGCGCGGTCTCTCTCGGCATCTTTGGTCGCGCCTATGCGGTTCGCAATGGGATGGAAGTCCAAGACCCGGAAACGATCTTTATCATCCTGGCTGAGTTGCTGTTCCATCCGCTGATCACCGGCTTCCTCTACGCGGCCCTGCTTGCTGCTGTGATGAGTACTATTTCTAGCCAGCTGCTGGTGTCATCTTCATCACTGACCGAGGACTTCTATCGCCTGTTCCTGCGTAAAGAAGCTACAGACAAAGAGTGTGTGGCCGTAGGTCGTGTCAGTGTTGTGCTAGTGGGTCTGATCGCAGCCGTGATTGCCTCTGACCCGAACTCGCAAGTGCTGGGGCTGGTGAGTAACGCTTGGGCAGGTTTTGGTGCCGCCTTTGGCCCGCTGATTATTCTGTCGCTGATGTGGTCGCGTACAAACGGCGCAGGTGCTATCGCCGGTATGGTGGTGGGTGCTGCCACGGTTATGATCTGGATTGCGCTGGGCTGGAACGGCTCCTTCATGGGTGGCCCTGGCGTTTACGAGATCATCCCGGGCTTTATCGCTTCTTTCATTGCCATCCTGGCAGTAAGCAGCATAACCGCCGATGCTGGCGAGTATCAGCATATTGAACGCTAAACGAGCGTAACGTCGCTTAATTAGCCTAAGGCTTAACGGGTTGCAGCTAACCCGTTAAGCCTCCTCTTTTTTAGCCCCTTCTTTAGCCCCTTCCCCCTTCAGATATTTACCTTGCTAGGCGCTGAACTTATCAGTTCACAGCTCTTTGCCCTAGGTCAATAACGCTCCCTCGTTGGCTCGATACACTGGCTATATGGTTTACGACAACTTTAAACCACTCACCCATCATGTTATCGGTCAGGAGCGACGCTATGCGCCATTTATCACTGCCTACCCTACTCGCCACTGGGCTTGCCGCTGCCACCTTAGCAGTTAGCAGCCAAGCCGTTGCCTATGGCGCTGGCGATTTCTTTACCCGCGTTGGCGTTGCCAACATCGCGCCGAAAAGCGACAACGGCTCGCTCGCAGGTGGTGCCTTCGCGGTCGATGCTCAGGATAAAACCGACTTCGCTTTCACCCTGGGCTACCGTTTCCACGACAAAATGGGCGTGGAGCTACTGGCTGCGCTCCCTTTCGAGCATGACATTGAACTCAACGGTGACAACCTAGCATCAACAAAGCACCTGCCGCCCACTCTAACACTACAGTATTACCCACTGGGTGGTAGCGACTCTCAAGTACAGCCCTACGTGGGTGCGGGTATTAACTACACGCGCTTCTCCGATGAGAGCCTCGCCATTGGCGAACTTGAGCTAGACGACTCATGGGGCGCGGCCGCTCAAGTGGGTGTTGATCTACTCATTGATGACCACTGGGCACTCAACGCTGCTGCCTGGTACTTAGACATCGACACCGACGCCTCTATTAATGGCGCAGGTGCGGGTACCGTCGAGATTGACCCCATGGTGGTCATGGCAGGCTTGAGCTACCGCTTCTAGCTTCTAGCTCCCACCTTCGCTAACACGTAAAAAATGCCCAGAGCTTGCGCTCTGGGCATTGCTATTTGGTCTGGCTTACTCGCGTGGTTAATTCTCTGTGACCAGCTTGTCGACACGCTCCACCGCTTTCACTACCAATAGCTGATCGCTTGCTCTTACCTTCTCCTGCATTAAATACGCCGCCACCGCTGGAGCGACTTCACACTTGGCGGGCATGGCAGCCTCGGCTTCAATAAGTGCATTTAAGCGGGCAACAAAGACATAGCGCACCCACTGGGGCAGCGACATGGTATCAATACAAAAAGGCTGCTGACTGGCAAAAGCGGCCGCATCTGGGGTGGGCGTGCGCCACAGATTAGCGGCCTTCATGGCGGCTTCAAGCTCAAGAAGCGCGGTTTGAAGCTGTTGATGGACGCTCATAAGCACCTTATGGGTTGGTCATATTTAGCGTTCATTATCCCAACTCTGTGGGTAAGTTGCCACTCAAAGGCGTGCTCAATGGAGTTATTCACCGATTCACAGAAAACCTGCAAGAGGCTGTGGATAAACTATGGAAAGGTGTCGCCACCGCTAGTCTCACGCGGCTTACGCAAAGTTGCTCATTTTTTAACCACTTAGATGATAAAGCACGGATTAATCAGCGTTTGCGGCTGACAGTGGCAGAACAGCAAGGTAGAGTGCAGGCTTGAAATGCGGAAGGATGTCATGCAGCCAATTAACACCCTTGATGAATTTTTTACACGCAGTGGCGCTGAGGTGTCGCTTTACCATATGGGGCGCAGAGTGACTGCCTGCTCCAGGGAAACCCTGCGCGCGTTTGAAAATGCCGAACAGGCCTGGCCTGAACCGTGGCAAGGGCAAGCACGCCTGGGGATCGTCTTTCGCCTAGGGGCAATGGAAGAGCCTGCTATCTGGTTTTTAGCGCTGCCACTGGATGAGCAAGGCATGCTATCGCCCGCACAGCGCGATGGCTTTATTAACCGCCTATTGGAAACCCTGGGTCGCAATGCCGCTGCTTCTGACCCGACTGTGCTCGACGCTGCAGAATCAGCAGACGTGGACCATTTAATGAAAGATAATCCGCTGGCCTTTACGCCTGATATCACCTTTCAGGCCATGCTCAATGCCCGGGCCACCTATGCCAGCGCCCTACCTGCCAGCCAGCACCTAGAGCCTGTAGAAGCCTATTTAAGTGGCCAACAGACGATTGATTGGCAAGCCCTTGGACTACAAGGCATCGCCGATTATGTCGTACGTTTGGATACACCAACGGCAGATGCCCTAGCGCTACGTATTCCTCAACTGCCGGTGAGCGTTATTCATTCGCTCTGCTACTGCCTTGAGCATCAGCCACTGTCTGAAGCGCTCATTGATGCGTTGCGGACACGAGGCGAGCAGGCGGCCAGCAGCGGCGATTTAGAAACGCTCTGCGCCTGCGTACGTAGCGTGGGTAGCTCAGCGCCGGCTTTTGCTGGCGACTGGTATACCAACCTGCTAAACGATAGCGCGGCCTGCGGCCCCGACCTGATGGCCGCCATCGCCGGGCGCGGTTGGCCATTACTGGAAGATGCCGAGCGTTTACCATTATTCTTACAACGTTTAGCAGAGGATGAGCGCAGCCACTTTGCGGCCGTTGTGCGCGATATCGCTTTAATTCCTCGGCTGCGTCTGCCCGTCATGCTGACCTTGCGTGACGCCCCAGCAGGCTCGGCTATCCAATCGCGTTTGTCGGCCATGCAGCCTAACCAAAAAGGCTAGCAGGAATCGTCATCACTATGTCTTGTTTCTCTTATATCGTCAGGAGTGCGCTGTGAAGGAATTACCCTATCAGGCCAAAGCGGTCATCGGCCGCCGTGAAATGGTGACGTTACCTGAACTAGGGCTTCACCTTTGCTGCAAAGCCGATACCGGTGCGCGCACGTCGGCACTGCACGCCGAAGAGATCGAAACCCACGAAGATGCTGATGGACAGTTATGGGTAAGCTTTATTACCCATAGCGGTGGGCCAGAGACGCCTGCCCACCGCTATCGCCTGCATTTACACGACCGTCGCCGCGTCACCAGCTCGAACGGCCATAGCGAGTGGCGCTATGTTATCCGTACCCCAATGCAACTGGGCGAACTGAACTTTCCGGTTGAACTTACTTTGACCGACCGTAGCAATATGCGCCACGCGATGCTGCTGGGCAGGCGCGCTATGCGCCGCCTACTGGTGGCCCCCGGCGCTGCATTTTTGCACGGCGAGCCTTAAACACATTTAAACGACGACCCTTTTTGGCCCGGAGCCCTGCATGCATATTGCCCTGCTTTCCCGTAACCGAAACCTTTACTCTACGCGCCGACTGGTGGAAGCCGCCGAACAGCGCGGCCATACCGCCCGCGTGGTCGATACCCTGCGCTGCTACATGAGCATCGCCTCGCACCACCCTTCTATTCACTATAAAGGCGCAGAGATTGAGCCGTTTGATGCGGTGATTCCGCGTATTGGCGCCTCGGTGACTTTCTACGGCTGTGCGGTACTGCGCCAGTTTGAAATGATGGGCACCTACGTGATTAACGATTCGGTCGCGATTACCCGCTCCCGGGATAAGCTGCGCTCGCTGCAGCTGCTGTCGCGTAAGGGATTAGGCCTGCCGATTACCGGCTTCGCCCACTCACCAGATGATATTCCCGACCTAATCACCATGGTGAAAGGCGCGCCCCTGGTGATTAAACTGCTGGAAGGCACCCAGGGTATTGGTGTGGTATTGGCTGAAACCAACCAGGCCGCTGAATCCGTCATTCAGGCCTTTATGGGCATGAAAGCCAACATCATGGTTCAGGAATACATCAAAGAAGCGCGCGGTGCGGATATCCGCTGCTTCGTGATTGGCGATAAGGTCGTGGCATCCATGAAACGTCAGGCCGCCGACGGCGAGTTCCGCTCCAATCTTCACCGTGGCGGCACTGCTAGTGTGATCCGCATCACCCCGGAAGAGCGTTCCACCGCGATTCGTGCAGCCAAGGCGATGGGACTGCGCGTCGCGGGCGTGGATTTGCTTCGCTCTAACCACGGCCCGGTGATTATGGAGGTCAACTCTTCACCAGGTTTGCAGGGCATCGAGAGCGCTACCGGTAAAGATATTGCCGGCATGATCATCGAGCATATCGAAAAGAATGCAGTGCCTGCGCGTAAAGCACCACCCAAGCCTAAAGGCTAACGGCCAATTGCAAAAATAATCCCCGTTAGGGGTGGCAAATCAACGCCGTCCCCCCCACAATCTGCGTCACCGAAGGAGGTAGACGCTCATGTTTCTCGACAATCGCCAAGTGGCGATGGACAGCGTGCTGGAAGCGCTGGCCGATAGCATTGATTATTTCCAGGATAATATCGAACGCCTGCGCCCCTCGCTGCGCGATGCACTGAAGCCGCACTATACTGAGCGACTCAAGCAGATGCGTAAGCTGCAGGAACTTGCCCGCGCGCACTTAAAAATGCTGCCTCGGGATGCTGACGTTGAGCGTGATGACTTCTTATGGCTCTGGAGCCGTTTAAAGAGCTTCGTTGGCAACGATAGCCAAGTCTTGATCAATGAGCTGTTAGAACAAGAGCGTGTACTGATGCAGGCCCTCTCAACCTTGTTTACCCACCCCCTACCCGACCCGATCGAACCGGTAGTGGATGAGTGCATGCGGGGATGCCGTAAGCTGATTCGCGAGCTATACAACCTGCAAAAACGTAATACTCGCCGCTAACTTTGCGGCGTTAACTCGGCTTTAATGTTCAGGGACTGTATCAGCCTGCAGCGACTGCTGAAAAAATAGAGCGGCGTTGATATTGACGGTCGCCTCAGGCGTGTTTTCCCTACTTTCTTCTCTACTTTTATCGCCACCCTCCTGGCGATGAAGCTCGATAGGCTCTGCGGGGCCGAGAAAGTAGGGCTCCCTCTGCCATAAGTAGAGATCTCCCAGAGTAGCAATTCGCGCTACCCATTCACGCATTTTTAACCGCCACTCATCTGCCGCTGACTGCTCCTCAGCAATACAGCCCGTCACTTCCATCCCCAGCGCACGCCCGATAAAAATAGCCCGAGGCAAGTGCCAACTCTGGGTAACCAGCAGCGCCTCTTTAAGCTGAAACACATCCCGCGCCCGCACCATCGTGTCATAGGTGCTGAAGCCAGCGAAATCCATTGTCAGTTGCTCTGCAGACACCCCTCGGCGATACAGATCGCGCCACATGGCACGCGGCTCATTATAGGCTTGGGTGCGATTATCGCCAGAGATGAGCAGATGCTGAACACGCTGGTCAGCGATAAGGCGTGCAGACGTTCGCATGCGGGCATGAAAATGCGGGTTACGTAGCCCACTACGAGTCCAGTGGGAGGTGCCAAAGACAATCGCCACGTCTGTGGGTTGGCACTGCTCTAAATGACCGTCGATATAGCGTGCGGTACTTGCAAGCACCCATAAATTACCGGCTATAAATAGCAATGTCGCCAGTAGCAGCAAGGCTCCTAGCGACATTAGAAAACGCTTTATCCAACGTAATAACAGGCTGTGCATCCAGCTCCCCAGCAGGGGTTAGAACATGCCGAGCTCAAGCTTGGCTTCATCGCTCATCATGTCACGACTCCAGGGTGGGCTAAAGACAATTTCGGTATGCACCTTGCTGATCTGCGGCGCTCCCAGAATCTTGTTGCGCGCATCGGCAGCGATGACATCGCCCATGCCGCAGCCAGGCGCGGTCAGCGTCATACGGATAGTGACTATCCGCTCGCCACTAATCAAGCGCTCGATCCGACAGCCGTACACCAGCCCTAGATCAACAATATTCACCGGAATTTCCGGGTCAAAGCAGGTGCGCAGCTGATCCCAGACAAACTGCTCAATCTCTTCATCAGTAGCACTTTCTGGCAGTGTCGGACGTGGCAGCGACTCAAGCCCCAGCGCATCAAGGTTACGCCCTTCAATGAGATACAAGCGGCCTTCAAAACCAACACTCACCGAGCTACCTTTGGCTTGCATTACGCTGACAATACTGTCTTCCGCCAGCGTATCCGTTTTGCCGAACGGAATCGCGATAGCCTCTACATCCCGCTGGAGCGGGAGTTTTTGACCGCGCTCAAGACTCGCAATTTGCTCGATATCCATAGATGTCCTTAGCGTACCATTCCAATCACACGGTTGAGCGCTGCCACAAACGTGTCTACTTCATCAAGGGTATTGTACGCAGCAAACGATGCACGACAGGTCGCCTCAACGCCAAAGTGATGCAGCAGCGGCTGGGCGCAGTGGTGCCCGGTACGAATTGCTACACCCAGCTGGTCAATCAGCAGACCAATATCCTGCGAGTGCGCACCTTCAACAACGAAGGAGAGCACGCCCGCTTTATGCGGCGCAGTGCCTAATATCCGCAGGCCCTCAATGCCACTCACCGCCTGAGTTGCATGGTTGAGCAGCACGGCTTCCCACGCACCAATCGCCTCAACGCCAACGCCCTCCATCCACTCAAGCGCACGGCCAAGCGCAATCACTTCGGCAATGGCGGGAGTACCCGCTTCAAATTTATGCGGAATATCTGCAAAGGTGGTACCTGCATCAAAGGAAACGGTTTTGATCATTTCACCGCCACCCTGCCAAGGCGGCATGACCTCTAGCAACGCCTGCTTGCCATATAGCACGCCAACACCCGTTGGGCCGTACACTTTATGGCCTGAAAACGCATAGAAATCCGCATCGATAGATTGAACGTCCACCTGCTGATGCGGCGTCGCTTGGGCGCCATCCACCAAGATGAGCGCGCCATGCTGATGCGCCAGCGCTGCCATCTCTTTCACGGGGTTAATCGTACCCAGTGCGTTAGAGACGTGATTCACCGCCACCAGTTTCGTGCGCTCACTCAAGAGTTCACGATACGCCTGCATATCGAGCGCCCCGTGCGCGTCCACTGGGATGACCTTGATCGTGAAGCCGCGCTCCGCCGCCAGCAGTTGCCAGGGAACGATGTTGGAGTGGTGCTCCAACATCGAGATCAGCACTTCGTCCCCGGCACTTAGCTGGCTGCGGCCCCAGCTTTGGGCCACTAAATTGATCGCTTCAGTGGTGCCCCGCGTGAAGATGATTTGGCGGGCATCTTCGGCATTGAGAAACGCTTTAACACGATGACGCGAGGCTTCAAAGGCTGCCGTCGCTTCATCGGCGAGCGTATGCAAGCCGCGGTGAATATTGGCGTTGTAGCGCGAGTAGTAATCGCTAAACACGTCAATCACCTGCTGCGGCGTTTGGCTGGTGGCGGCATTATCCAAATACACCAGCGGCTTGCCGTGAACCTCACGATTCAAAATCGGGAAGTCGCGGCGTAGCGCTTCAACGTCATAGGCCGCAACGCTGCGCTCGGTAGGCTTCTCAATCACGCTATGGGGCATTGATGACTCCTTGATTAATCGTTGAGCGCAGCCGCCGCTTCAACCAGTCCGGCGAGATTGAAACGCTCAGGCAGTTTACCGGCTACCGCCAGCTCAACGCGCTCGGCAATAGCATCAAGCGCCACTTGCTCAAGTACTTCACCAGCGAAGGCGAGGGTTAACAGGCCACGTGCCGTGGCTTCGTCGATACCCCGGGTACGCAGTGCGTAGATCGCATCCTCGTCCAACTGACCGGTGGTGGTGCCGTGGGAGCACTTCACGTCGTCGGCGTAGATTTCGAGCTCGGGTTTTGCGTCGATTTGCGCGCGATCTGACAGCAGCAGGTTCTGGTTGCTCTGGAAGCCTTCAATCTTCTGACTATCGCGCTTCACGTACACTTTGCCATTGAAGACACCGTGAGCGCGATCATCCAGAATGCCTTTGTAGTTCTCGTTCGAGAACGTCAGTGGCGCGTTGTGGTTCACCTTAGTGTGGTTATCCACGTGCTGGCGACCCTGGCCAAAGAACAGGCCGTAGAAGTTCGTTTCAGCGCCCTGACCGTTCAAGTCACTGACCAGGTCGTTGCGCACCAGCGCGCCACCCAAATTCAGGTTGTACGAGGTGTAGCGGCTGTCGCGGTTCTGCTCGACGTGAATGCTCGCTACGTGCAGGTCACCAATGGGTGCTTCCTGGAGCTTGTAGTGGTTCAAAATTGCCCCACGGTCCAGCATTAGCTCTGCCACGACGTTGGTAAAGTTGGCGGCATCCGCCTCACCCACGTAGTGCTCAATGAGGGTAGCTTCGCTACGCCCAGCGGCTTCGACCAAAATGCGCGGATGGCTCATCACCGGCGTCCCCGCACGAGACAGGAACTGCAGCAAAATGGGCTTTTCGACGACGGTGCCCGGCGCGATGCGCACCACTGCGCCCTCTTCCATAAAGGCGGTATTTAAAGCGGCGAACGTGGAGAAATCGACCCCGGTTAAACGCCCCAGCGGGCCGCCCACGGCTTCATGGTTCTCGGCCAGTGCCTTAGAGAGCGGCATCACCTGAACGCTGTCGGGAAGCGCATCGAGGTCCGATAGCGCTGCCGAAAACACACCGTCCACGAACGTCAGCCGGTAAGCATCCAGGGGCAGCGTGAGGGCAGCCGCCTGGGCCTGAGAGAACTCGGCGTTCTCTGCCAAGGCAAAGTTGCCCTGGGCGATGGCGCGCACGTCGGTGTACTTCCACTCTTCGTCGCGGCGGGTCGGGAAGCCCATTGCTTCGAAGCGAGCCGCGCCCGCCTGGCGGCGAGCGGCGATCCAGGTAGGCTCTCCAGCGCGCTGCTGACTGCGCGCCGCTAGCGTGTCCAGAAAGGTTTGGGTATCGCTCATGCCACGGACTCCTCAATGCCTTCGTAACCGTTGGCCTCTAGCTCTTTGGCAAGCTCGGCATCGCCGGTTTTGACAATACGGCCATCGACCAGAACGTGAACTTTGTCCGGCACGATGTAGTCCAGCAGGCGCTGGTAGTGGGTGACCAACAGAATGGCGCGCTCTTCGGCACGCAGGCTGTTCACACCGTCCGCGACGACTTTCATGGCGTCGATATCGAGGCCAGAGTCGATTTCATCCAGCATGGCCAGCTTCGGCTGTAGTACCAACATCTGCAGGATTTCGTTACGCTTTTTCTCGCCGCCGGAGAAGCCTTCGTTCACTGCACGCTGCAGGAAGCTGGCATCCATTTTCATAAAGCCGAGCTTCTCTTTGACCAGCTTCATGAATTCCGGCGCGGGCATTTCGCCTTCACCACGCGCAGCGCGCTGAGCGTTAAGCGCAGACTTCAGCAGGTAAATGTTTTTTACCCCTGGGATTTCCACCGGATACTGGAAACCTAGCAGCAGGCCTGCTTGGGCGCGCTCTTCGATTTCCATTTCCAGCACGTCCTTGCCTTCAAACGTGATGCTGCCTTGGGTCACTTCGTAGCCATCTTTACCAGCAATAACCGCTGACAACGTGGACTTACCCGCGCCGTTGGGGCCCATGATGGCGTGCACTTCACCAGCATTAATGGTGAGCGTCAGGCCTTTCAGAATCTCTTTACCTTCGACGGTGACGTGTAAATCGTTAACTTGCAACATAGTGATCGCCTTTTAAATACTTGCGGGTCGCGAGTGCGACGCCCTAAAAATAAGTTGGGTGCCGAAGCGGTTAGCCCACCGCGCCTTCCAGAGTGACATTGAGCAGTGCTTCCGCTTCCACCGCGAACTCCATCGGCAACTCTTGGAAAACATCTTTACAGAAGCCATTCACAATCATGCTGACCGCATCTTCTTCTGAGATACCGCGGCTCTGGCAGTAGAAGAGCTGATCCTCACCGATTTTAGAGGTGGTGGCTTCGTGCTCAATGGTCGCGGTGCTGTTGCCAATTTCCTGATAGGGGAACGTATGGGCACCACACTTGTCGCCAATCAGCAGCGAATCGCACTGGGTAAAGTTACGCGCGCCCTTGGCACGCGGCCCAATTTTGACCAAGCCACGGTAAGACTGGTCGCTCTTACCCGCTGAAATACCTTTGGCAACGATATAGGAGCGTGTACCTTCACCAATGTGAATCATCTTGGTGCCGGTATCCGCCTGCTGGCGACCGTTCGTTACTGCAACAGAGTAGAACTCACCGATGCTGTCTTTACCGCGCAGCACGCAAGAGGGGTATTTCCAGGTAATTGCAGAGCCAGTTTCTACCTGCGTCCAGCTGATGCGCGAACGCTCACCACGGCAGTCTCCGCGCTTGGTCACGAAGTTATAGATGCCGCCCTTACCCTCTTCATCACCGGGATACCAGTTCTGAACGGTGGAGTACTTGATGTAGGCATCGTCCAATGCAACCAGTTCGACCACGGCAGCGTGCAACTGGTTTTCATCGCGCATGGGTGCGGTGCAGCCTTCCAGGTAGGAGACCTCGGCACGATCCTCGCAGATGATCAGCGTGCGCTCGAACTGGCCCGTATTGGCCGCGTTGATGCGGAAGTAAGTCGAGAGCTCCATCGGGCACTTTACGCCTTCCGGTACAAAGACGAACGAGCCATCAGTGAACACGGCGGAGTTTAGCGCAGCAAAATAGTTATCAGCCACGGGCACTACCGTACCCAGGTACTGCTTGATCAAATCCGGGTAGTCACGAATCGCTTCGGAAATGGAGCAGAAAATAACGCCCGCTTCCGCCAGCTCTTTTTTGAAGGTCGTCGCGACAGAGACGGAGTCGAAAACCGCATCGACGGCTACACCCGCCAGAGCTGCGCGCTCATGCAGAGGGATACCCAGTTTTTCGTAGGTTTCCAGCAGTTTAGGATCGACTTCATCCAAGCTCTGAGGGCGATCTTCAGGACGTTTGGGCGCACTGAAATAGGAGATCTCTTGGTAATCGATGGGCGGATAGTTCAGGTGTGCCCAGGACGGCTCTTCCATCTTTAACCACTGACGGTAAGCGTCCAGGCGCCACTCCAGCATCCACTCCGGCTCGCCTTTCTTCTTGGAGATGAAGGCGATGGTGTTTTCATCCAGGCCAGGTGGCAGTGTGTCGCTTTCAATATCGGTTACAAAGCCATCTTTGTACTCGCGACGAACCAACTGTTCCATTTCTTCGCTTGCCATGGTGATACCCTCCGGGCAGTTGGGTGGCGAGGTTAGCTCGCCGTGAATAGGGTTAAATTGCCTAACGGTTTAAGCCGATGCCGCCGATAGGCTAATACTTTGAATCGGTAACTGTACGGGTAGCTTGATGGGCGCGGTGTCCGCCAAGTGAGCAAGCGTAACGCTTTCAAGCAGCGTGCGAATAGCCAACGATACCCGCTGCCAGTTATCTGCTACGCCACAAGTGGCGACCAGTTCACAGCCGCCTTCCGCTTGGCTGCACTCTGTCATCGCGACGGGGCCTTCAATGGCACTGATAATATCAGCTGCCGTGATGTGCGACGCTGGCCGCGCTAGACGGTAACCGCCTTGGGCACCGCGCTGCGACTCCAAAAGCCCTGCTTTCACCAGCATCTTAAGGGTTTTGCTCACCGTGGGATGGGGCAATTGAACCGCTTCTGCTAAGTCAGCCGCCGCATGCGACGCCTGGGGATGACGGGCAATTTGTGCCATCACCACAGCGGCATAATCTGTCAGCCGAGAAAGCTTGAGCATAGTCACTCCCGTTTTCCATCACGTTAGGGCGAGCCGTTGGCTTACCCGTTAATTGAGTACCATTTTAGTACTGTATAAATTTGATGTGAAGCCCTTCTGCAAAATCCTTATCAAATAGCGCGACTTCTTAGCACGTTCGCGGCTGATAACATCAAAAAAGCCAATCATTATCATTTAGAGAAGCTATGACAGCTCGAAAAATAAAGCCCACGAGATTCATCGCAGGCTTGGAGAGGGAACTAGGATGATCTTAGCTCGATGCTAAGCTTTTTTGACAAAGATGGACTTCAGCTTCATGGGGCCAATCCCATCGACTTTGCAGTCGATATCATGGTCACCGTCTACTAAGCGAATATTCTTCACTTTGGTACCCACTTTCACAACGGAGGAGCTGCCTTTCACTTTGAGATCTTTAATTACAGTGACGGTGTCACCATCAGCCAGCATATTGCCGTTTGCGTCACGGATGCCTGAGCCCGCCTCCACTTCGCTTGATTCGCCGTCCTTAGACCATTCATTACCACACTCTGGGCAAACGTATTGAATGCCATCGTCATAGGTAAACTCAGAGGCGCAAGCAGGACAGTTGGGCATATCACTCATCAAAGGCTCCATCGCAGCAGACAATCACACAAACATTAGCAAGCGACGGAGCCTACACGGCTTCAGCGGAATGCTCCAGCCTGGGGAGGTAAATCAGGCGCGCTCGTAGGTGCCGACGAGACGGTTCATGCCTAACAAGTGAGGCTCAACGGCGCTCAATAGTTCAGGCAACGTAAGTCCTTCCGGCAGCATTGTTTGTTCATCCAGCGCCAGCACCCAGAAATAGTAAAGGTGGCTGCCGTGGCCTTCTGGGGGCATGGGCCCGCCGTAGCCAGGTTTACCAAAATCAGCCATACCCAACGTGCCTAGCGTGGTGTTTTCATCCAGCGAGGTGATATCCCCCGGCAGGTTGTAAAGCACCCAGTGCACAAACCCGTAGCTGCCCTCTTTCACCAGCGGGGCATCAGGGTCGTGGCAGATCACCGCAAACCCTTTGGTGCCTTCCGGAGCCCCTTGCCAAGCGAGCGCAGGGGAAACATCGTCGCCCTCACCCGTGTGCTTGGCAGGAATCGCTTGATGGTTACCAAAGGCCGTGCTGGTGACTTGCATGCTAGATAGTGCAAATGCCATAGAGCTCTCCTAATCAGCGAAATAAGGGGCAAGGGTCAATGTAGCGAATGTGTTAGCGCAACTCCAACTGTGTCGCATAGCGCTCCCACCACTGCTGAGCAATGCGCCGATTTTCCCCATTGGCGCTTGGGTCCAGTACCGTCGGCAGTTGAACGGCTTCGCCGCCGGTTTGGAAGGTCACGAGCGGGTCTTGTGTGGCTAACTGCAATGCGTAGAGCACCAGCATAAGTTCGTACTGGTCCTCGGTATTGAGGCGGGCAAACAGCAGCGGAACGGCAGGCATACCTATTTCGCCCAGACGCTCGGCTGCGATATACCAGGGTCTTGGGTTATCGGGCCCACCATACTGGCTGACAAAACGGCGGTCGGATAACCGGCTCACATAGTAAGCGGCGTCCTCTTCCGGGCTCGCCTGCAGCGGGGGTGCCCAATCTTCCGCCTGTGCCATTCTGACGGGTTGATAGTTCGATGCGGCTGCAGCAGGAACTATCTCTTCACTGCTCGCGGCAGGAGCTGAACGGCTGTCGTTACGGGCTGGGGCACTTGGTTGACCCGCACACCCTGCCAACAACAGCGTTAATGAACAAAGACTGGCGATCCCTATCATTTTGGCCTGCTGACGCATGACGCGATTCCCTTTTTGATCGTTCAACACGGAACACCCTATCCCATACGCGGTTTTAAAGCGTTTGATTGGTTTGCCCTAAGACCTCTAGGCTGTGTCATTAAGTGCTGTCAGTGTGGCACCTCTTGAACACACCGCCAATTGCCTGAAGACATCCTCATGAAACGCTTATTAATCGTCGCTCACTCCCCCTCCATCAATACCCGCGTCTTGAGCGAGGCCGTACAGCGAGGTGCAGAACATGAGGATATTGAGTCAGTGACGTGCATCGTCAAAACGCCTTTCGACGCAGGACCGACGGACATCCTCGATTGTGACGGTATCGTATTGGGCACTACCGAAAACCTAGGCACCATGAGCGGCGCGCTAAAGGACTTTTTCGACCGTAGCTACTACGGCGTACTAGAAGAGAAGCAGGGCCTGCCCTGCGCGCTTTATATTCGCGCGGGCCATGACGGCACGGGCACTCGTCGGGCAGTGGAAAGTATCGTTACGGGACTACGCTGGCGGTGGGTGCAGGACCCTCTGATTTTTCGCGGCGAGTGGCAAGAGGCGTTTATCAGCCAAGCCGAAGAGCTGGGCATGACCCTTGCTGCTGGGTTGGACAACGGATTGTTTTAACGTCTTGAAACAAAAAACGGCACCGCTCAGGGTGCCGTTTTCATTACGGGGAAGAGCGCGTATTACTTCAAACGCTCGAACACCGTGGCAACCCCTTGCCCCATGCCAATACACATGGTGGCTAGGCCCAGGGTGGTATCGCGCTGCTGCATGACGTTCAGCAGCGTCGTGCAAATGCGCGACCCGGAGCAGCCTAACGGGTGACCCAAGGCGATGGCACCGCCATGCAGGTTCACTTTTTCGTCCATGGCGTCCAGGAAGCCGAGGTCTTTCAACACCGGCAGCCCCTGCGCGGCAAATGCCTCGTTCAGCTCGACGGTTTGAATATCCGCTGCAGACAAGCCAGCCGCTTTCAAGGCTTTCTTGGACGCGGGTACCGGACCATACCCCATAATAGATGCATCGCAGCCTGCGACACCGGTTGAGAGCACTTTGGCAATCGGCTCCAGCCCCAGCGCCTGGGCACGCTCGTAGCTCATCACGGCCATGGCAGACGCACCCACCGACAGCGCCGAGGAGGTACCTGCAGTAACGGTACCGTTACGAGGGTCAAACACTGGCTTCAGGTTCGCCATGGACTCAAGACTGGCGTCGGCGCGGATGACTTCGTCGTTTTTCACCAGCACTTTAAAGCCACGCTGGTCGTGGCCTTCAATGCCGATGATCTCATTGTCGAAGTAGCCCTTCTCCATCGCCGCTTGTGCACGTTGATGCGAACGGACACCGAACTTGTCCTGATCTTCGCGGGAAATACCGTGCATTTTACCCAGCAGTTCCGCCGTGAGCCCCATCATCATGGCTGCTTTGGCAGCGTACTTGCTGGCGGCCGGGTTAACATCAACCCCGTGGGCCATGGGAACGTGCTCCATGTGCTCAACACCGCCGATCACGTAAAAATCACCCATGCCCGCCTTAATGTTTGCAGCAGCAATATGCAGTGCGGTCATCGAAGAGCCGCAGAGGCGGTTCACCGTTTGGGCAGGCACCGTACGAGGAATACCGGTCATGATCGCCGCGTTGCGAGCGATGTTCATGGACTGCTCTAGTGTCTGATTGACGCACCCCCAGATCACGTCGTCTACTTCCGACGGATCCAGATTAGGGTTTCGGGTAAACAGCGCCTGCATCACGGCAGCGGAGAGGTTTTCGGCACGCACGTTGCGGAAGGCGCCGTTTTTCGCTTTCGCCATGGCGGTACGAACACCGTCAACCACCACGATATCTCTCGGATTCAAACTCATCTTATTTCTCCTGTGGGTGGTGACTTAGGCCTGAGCGTTTGCAGTGGTGCCAGCGTAGAACTGCTCGTTATTCTGTGCCATAGCACGCAGCTTCTCGGTGGGTGCATAAAGCGGCCCCAGCTCTTGTGCTAAACGGTCGGCCAGCGCAACAAACTCGGCTACGCCCAGCGCGTCGATGTAGCGCAGCGCACCGCCACGGAAGGGAGGGAAGCCAATGCCGTAAATCAGCGCCATATCGGCTTCTGCGGGCGTATCGACAATGCCATCTTCCAAGCAACGCACAGTCTCAAGGCACAGCGGCACCATCATGCGAGCAATGATGTCCTCATCCGAAAACTCTTTTTGCTCTTTCACCACTTCTTTTACTAGTGCGTAAGCCTGCTCGTCGCTGACTTTCTTAGGCTTACCCTTCTTATCTTCTTCGTAGGCGTAGAAGCCTTTGTCGTTCTTCTGACCCAGGCGCTTGTTATCGTACATCACTTGAATAGCGGTTTTGCCTTCACGTGCCATACGATCCGGGAAGCCTTCGGCCATCACCTCGTTGGCGTGCACGGCGGTATCCATGCCGACGACATCCAGCAGGTACGCCGGGCCCATGGGCCAGCCAAACTTCTCCATGACTTTATCGACGCGCTGGAAGTCGGCACCCTGCTCGACCAGGAAGCTAAAGCCACCGAAGTAAGGGAAAAGCACACGGTTGACCAGGAACCCAGGGCAGTCATTCACCACGATGGGGGTTTTACCCATGGCCCGGGCATAAGCCACGGTTGCGGCAACGGCGGCGTCCGAGGTTTTCTCGCCACGAATGACTTCCACCAGCGGCATGCGGTGCACGGGGTTGAAGAAGTGCATGCCACAGAAGTTTTCCGGGCGCTTCAGGTTCTTAGCCAGACGGTTAATCGAAATGGTCGACGTGTTGGAAGTTAGAATCGTGTTCTCACTTACCTTGTCTTCTACTTCGGTCAACACGGCGTCTTTGACGTTGGGGTTCTCGACCACCGCTTCTACGACCAAATCGACATTACCGAAATCGCCGTAAGAGAGCGTTGGACGGATGTTAGAGAGTTTTTCGGCCATCTGCTCGGTGGTGAGCTTTTTACGCTCTACCTGTTTAGAGAACAGCTTGCGCGCCTCTTTCAGGCCTAGCTCGATGGCATCGTCCTTGATGTCTTTCATCAGGATCGGCGTACCCTTGCTGGCACTCTGGTAGGCGATACCCCCGCCCATGATGCCAGCACCCAACACGGCGGTTTGCTTGACTGGCTGCGCCTGCTTCTCGTACTTGCTGCCTTTCTTTTTAACGACTTGGTCGTTAATGAACAGACCTACCAAGTTGAAGGCAACGCTGCTCAGCGCGAGCTTGGCGAACGACTTGGCTTCAATGGCCTGCGCGCGGGCGCGGGTCTCACCGGCGCCCTTTTGAATCACTTTGATGGCTTCAACCGGGGCGGGATAGTGCGGGCCCGCTTTGCCAGCGACGTATCCTTTAGCGGTTTCGAACGCCATCATTTGTTCGATGGCGTTGAGTTTGAGCGGTGATTTTTTCTCTTCGCGACGAGCGTGATAATCCAATTCGCCTGCATTGGCGCGGTCGAGGATATCCAGTGCCGCCTCTTCCAACTGTTCGTGGGCAACAGCCGCATCCACAGCACCCACTTTAAGTGCTGCATCTGCGCGGTTTTCAGTGCCACCCGCAATCCACTCAACGGCGTTATCGGCACCTATCAGGCGCGGCAGGCGCACGCAGCCACCCCAACCCGGCAGAATGCCCAGCTTGGTTTCTGGCAGGCCAATTTTGGCCTTCTCGCTCATCACGCGGAAATCGGTGGTCAGCAGCACTTCGCAACCGCCGCCCAGCGCCAACCCGTTGATCGCCGTCACGGTGGGGAAAGGCAGGTCCTCAATCGCATTGAAGATGTCGTGAACCTTGAGGTTCATCTCCACCAGATACTCTTCGCCCTTGTCGAACAGGCTGTGAAATTCGGTGATGTCGGCGCCGACGATAAAGGCGTCTTTGCCACTGCGTATCATCAGCCCTTTCAAACCACTTTCGGCCTGAATCGCTTTTACCGCATTGCCCAGCTCTGCCATAACGGCGCTGGATAGCTTATTGACGGACTCATCTTTCAAATCGAAAGTGAGAATTGCGATGTCATTGCCACCCAGGGTGTCACGACGCTCCACCGTGATGGCATTGCCTTGATAGATCATGCGCGCTCTCTCCACAAGTTCGGGCTGGCACGCCGTTGACGAGCCTGCCACGCATTTCATACGGTCGTTTGATTGCCTTAGCTTGGTTGAGTTACGCCAGTACGTCAAGCCCTGACTTTTGGCTAATCCGCTTGCTTGATAGACACCTTTCTAAATGCACACATTTCTTACGCTTTTTAAGCGCATAATGGCGTATCACATCGACTTTACCCGCTATCCCAACGATCATATACGTTTCATTGACGAGTTTTTAACGCTATGGGGACACTCTTAACTCCCGCCCGCATGGAAGCACTGCAAGGGCGCGTCGAAAGGATCGTAGAGCGCCTAAAGCCCTGGAGTTGGCTCTGGCCGCCCATGGCGTTTGCAGCCGGATTAGGCAGCTTTTTCCTCGTTGATCGCCAACAGTGGCTGGGGGCTGTTCTAGCACTGGGGCTGCTGTTTGCTTGGCTACTGCTACTATCCGAAAGTTTGATTGGCCGCTGGCTGGCCCATCGCGGTCATCCGACGCTGCCGAAAGGCATTACCGCTTTTATCGCTCAAATGATTCACCAGGAGACGCTGTTTTTTACCTTGCCGTTTATTCTGGTGACCACCGTGTGGAACAGCGGCCAAGCGCTGTTCGCGCTGTTGGTGATTGGCATGGCCGTGTGGTCGATTATCGATCCGCTCTACTACAAGCTCGCTGGGCGCTGGCGCAGTCTCTATTTTATGTTTCATGCCCAGTGTGTGTTCTTGGTACTACTGGTCATTCTGCCCATCATGGTGCACCTCACCACGGGACAGAGCCTACTGCTAGCATTGGTATTAACTGTTTTAGTGGCTCTACCTAGCTTTTGGCATTTATTGAAAAAGCGCTCCCTCGCGCGCTGGCTAGGCTTTTTTGCACTAACCGTGGTGCTGGCTTATGGGGCATGGCTTGGTCGCGTGTGGGTACCGCCCGCTAGCCTCTGGATGACCAGCACAGCGCTATCCCCAGCGTTTGATATACAGCAGCGCACACCTCAAGGCACCATGGCATTGACGCCTGATGCTATCCGCAGTAATGGGCTGTATGTGTATACCGCCATTCGCGCCCCCCGGGGGTTAAGCGAAACTATCTACCATGCGTGGCATCATAACGGTGCAGAAATGGACACTGTGGAGCTTGCGATTAACGGCGGGCGCGAACAAGGCTACCGCGCATGGAGCCACAAGCAGAACTTCCCCGAAGACCCATCGGGGGAGTGGCGGGTCGATATTATGACGGACGGTGGCCAGCGGCTGGGCCTAATTCGGTTTACTGTATCGGCAGATGCTGACAAGGCAACCGTCGCCGATAGCACCATTCAGCCTAGCGGGCTGAGCGCGCTTAATTTACGTCGTTTTATCCCTGGAAAGAACGGCACTCAAAGCGACTCATCAGAGCCGGAGTAGCAGAACACCTTGCATTCAGCGACGCAGCTTATGACAATTCGTTCACTTACACTTTTCGGCAGTTAGTTACCTATGGCATCAACAATTGGTTTTCGTATTGCTCGTTTGCCCCATCTGTGGCGCTCGATCCTCGATCGCAGGCTGGCACCATTAGGGCTGACCCAAACCCGGTGGGTGACTCTGTACCATCTTTGGAAACTGGGGGAAGGCAATCCTCAGTGTGATTTGGCGCGCGCGATCGGTGTCGAGGCGCCGTCGCTGGTGCGTACTTTAGGACAGTTGGAGGCGCAAGGTCTGGTCGAGCGTCGCGCCTGCGATGACGATCGACGCAGCAAACGGCTCTACCTTACTCCAGCCGCCATACCGCTCCTGGAGCAGATCGATAGTGTGGTACTGGCTGCGCGTCAGGAGATGCTAGCAGGCTTGAGCGAACAGGACCTGGACCAGTTGGATAAGTGGCTTGCGCTGATCGAATCCAACGGTCTGGCGATTCAGACAAGGGATCAAGATAGCCCCACAGCCTAATCGTTAGACGTTTCTTTGTTCCACGCCATCTGGCGCTAGCGGTTTGGCAGGTGGGTGGTCTGAAAGGCCGCTCAACGCCTTCTTGAGAGGTTCGATATCCGCCAAATAGCGCGTAAACCGCTCGGCGGTTTGTGATTCCCACCACCATAGCGTCAGCGAATGGGCGTTAGATTCCAATACCAACGCATCCTGGGGCAGACGCTCTAACAGAGTTCGTAAGTGTGTGCTGGCCACATCGGGCAAGGGACGCAGCGGCGCAATGCGCCAGCGCCAACCCGCGTGAAAAGGCTCCAAAGCGTCACTAGCGTTGGAGTCACGTACCAGTACAAAATCAGGCCCAGGCGCCTGTTGCGGGTAGTGCCAGCGATACGCGGGCATCGTGCCTCTAAAATGATGTAGAGGTGGTTTGGCCATTTTGACCGCCACCCCCTGACGCGCTGCGCAGGAGCGCAGCGCCATCTGGCGCTTTTGGCGCGGGCTTGGTTTTAACCACATGACTGGCGCAATCACAAACATCAGAATAAAAACGATGATCAACCATTCCATTGCAACGCTTACCCTCTTTTCGTCAAACTCAACTCGCAATATTTAAAAACTATGACCTAGGTCGTTGTTAAGATTCATTTTCAGACCTAAAGTAAAGGTATCGAACAAGAGCCTTTCTGTGTGCCACATCACCAAGGAGATACGCCATGAGCTATCGCCATATCCTGGTCGCCGTCGACTTAACCAAAGACTCTCACAAAATCCTTGAGCGTGCGGTGGCGATTGCCGAGCGCAACAACGGCGCGAAAATTTCGATCATGCACACTCTGGAACCCTTGGGATTCGCCTACGGCGGCGATATTCCTATGGATCTTACCAGCATCCAGGACCAGCTAGATGAGCATGCCAAGAAGCGCTTAGCGGAGATCGCCGCGCCTCACGTCGAGGCTGCTGACCAGCATGTAGTGGTAGGTATGCCGGACACGGAGATTCACCGCTTTGCCGAAGAGCACGGCGTTGACCTCATCGTGGTCGGCTCCCATGGCCGTCACGGCTTTGCTTTGCTGCTTGGCTCCACCTCTACTGGCGTATTACGCGGCGCTCAGTGCGACGTTTTAGCCGTTCGTGTGGGCAAAAAAGGTGAAAAAAGCGACGAATAGCTTTTTTAACGGTAAAGGCCCCACCCGGGGCCTTTAGCATATAACAGCGCTAGCTATTCGCCATTGGCCATTGCTTCAAGCTCCATCCAACGCTCCATCGCCACTTCCAGCGCCTGCTGAACCTTCTCTAGCGCTTGCAGTTTAGCCGTCACAGCGGTGGCCTCCTGCTGATAAAACGCCGGGTCGCCAACCGCCTGTTCAAGCGACGCCACTTCGCTCTCTAAGCGTTCAATCTCGGCGGGCAAAGCATCCAGCTCACGCTGCAGCTTGTAGGAGAGCTTAACAGCTTTTTTGGCCGGTTCAGCCGCTGGGGCTGGCGCAGCTTTTTTAACGGCCTCGCTGGTGGGTTCTGTGTGCTGGCGTGCAGCACCTTCCCACGGTGCAGGGGGTAACTTACCGCCCTGGCGAATCCAGTCGGTATAGCCGCCCACGTATTCACGCACGCGCCCTTCACCTTCGAAGGCCAGCATGCTGGTCACCACGTTATCCATGAAGGTTCGGTCGTGGGAAACCAGAAGCAGCGTGCCATCAAAATCTAACAGCAGCTCTTCAAGCAGCTCCAACGTTTCCATGTCTAGGTCGTTGGTGGGCTCATCCAGCACCAGTACGTTAGCAGGCTGAGTAAACAGCTTGGCTAACAGCAGGCGATTGGACTCGCCCCCGGATAGCGCTTTCACTGGCTGACGCACGCGATCTGGGGTGAACAAGAAATCCTGCAGATAGCTCATCACATGGCGGTCTTTACCGCCCACGCTGACGCGATCACTCCCCTGGGCTACGTTGTCATAAACCGTTTTTTCCAGCTCTAGCCCGGCGCGCAGCTGGTCGAAGTAAGCAACCTTTAGGTTCGTGCCTAGCTGCACGCTGCCTTCGGTGGGCGCCAACTCTCCGAGCAGGATTTTTAGCAGCGTGGTTTTTCCGGCACCGTTGCGCCCCAGGAAACCGATCCTGTCGCCACGCATCACCTCCAAATTAACGTTGCGTAGTATGATATCGTCGCCAAAACGCTGGGTAACGCCTTTCAGCTCTACCACGCGCTTACCGGTCCGCTCTCCGCTATCCACGGTTAGGTTGGCTGTTCCCTGCCGCTCGCGGCGTTGACTACGCTCATTACGCATGGCCTCTAGCGCGCGGACCCGGCCTTCATTACGGGTGCGGCGCGCTTTAATACCTTGGCGTATCCAAGCTTCTTCTTGGGCGAGTTTTTTATCGAACTCGGCGTTCTCACGGGCTTCCACTTCCAGCTCATGCTGTTTGCGCGCCTGGTATTCAGCGTAGTTTCCGGGGTAGCGCCCGAGTTTGCCGCGATCCAGCTCAAGGATGTTAGTAGCGAGTTTCGACAAAAACGCCCGATCGTGGGTAATGAGCAATACGGCGCCATTAAAGGCAAGTAGCTGTTCTTCCAACCACGCAATGGTATCAAGATCCAGGTGGTTGGTGGGCTCATCAAGAAGTAACAGGTCAGGCTCTGACACTAGCGCGCGGGCCAGCGCTACACGACGACGCCAGCCACCGGACAGCGCGCTCATCTCGGCTTCTGGCGGCAGACCCAACCGGGTTAACACCACGTCGATACGCTGATGAAACGACCAGCCGTCAATGGCTTCAAGACGCGTTTGCAGCGTCGCCATGCGGTTCATATCCGGGTCTGGGTCGTTGATGAGGTGCTGATATTCAGACAGCAGCTCGCCCGCTTCGGGCAGGCCTTGAGCCACCATATCAAAAATCGTCATGCCCGAGGATTCAGGCAATTCCTGGGCCAGCACGCCAATTTTCAAGCCCGGCGCACGCCAGATGGAGCCGTCGTCGGCCTGAATATCGCCCGCCACCAGCTTTAGTAGCGTGGATTTACCGGTGCCATTGCGCCCGACCAGCGCCAGCCGCTCGCCTCTTTCAACCGTTAGGTCGGCGCGGTTAAGCAGTACTTGGGTGCCGTAAGCGAGTTGCAGCTGTTCGAGTCGTAACAGGGTCACGCAGTGTCCTCCTTCGTCGTGAGGCGCACAGTGTAACGCATGCATCCAAATTACGATGCACCCTTGTAGAGCCAAGCGAGACAACGTGCTAACGTCATAGAAGGATCACGACTATAAAGCGGTGTTTAAGGAACCGCTGATCAATTCGTCTCTAAGCGGCTGAAACGCTCATAATGGCACTTTCACTGCATCAGCGGTCGCTTTCTGACCAGCGCGTCGATGAGCCGTTGCCAAGGCACCAGCACCTCCATCTGGGCCAGGAACCGCTCGCGGCGGGTCACCTTTTTCTTGTTCTGGTGTTCTGCCTGGGCGAAAGAGATCTGATTCATCGGGTGGCTCGGTCAGGTGGTGGCAAGGCGAATAGATTTTACCCCGCCGACGGCCGCCAGACAGCTGTGGCGGGATGTGTGCAGCCTTTCCCTAACAAGCCAGTTTTTTTGCAATTCGTGCCATTCGTACTGTGTGTGAACGGTAGGAGCATTAGTGGTTGTGGGCCGCCAGCGTTACAATAGCGTTAATGACACATGGCGGAGGAATACAGTTTGGCAAGCACTGAGGCCGATACGTTTTTACCCGAAGCACTGCAATTTCGCCCTTCGACGCCTTTAGTGGATATTGGCGCGAATTTGACCCACGAAAGTTTTCAGCGCGACCTGGGTGACGTGCTGGCGCGGGCCAAGGCAGCCAATGTCACGACGCTTATCGTGACCGGCACCGATGTCGCCCATGCTAAGCAGGCCGTGCAGATGGCGCAGCAGTACGCGGGGATCTACGCAACGGCGGGCGTTCATCCCCATGATGCCAGTGGGTGGAACGACACGGTCGCCCAAGAAATGCGGCAGCTTTACCGTATGCCGAAGGTCGTGGCGGTTGGCGAGTGCGGGTTAGATTTTAATCGCAACTTTTCAACCCCAGAGCAGCAGGAGCGTGCGTTCGAGGCGCAGTTGGCTCTGTCAGCAGAAAGCGGCCTGCCGCTGTTTTTGCATGAGCGGGATGCTGGCAAGCGAATGCAAGACATACTGCGCAGTTGGCGAAATGATATTAGCCAAGCGGTTATACACTGCTTTACGGCAGACCAAGAGACGCTGCATGGCTATCTTGATTTAGATCTGCACATTGGTTTGACAGGCTGGATATGCGATGAGCGCAGAGGCCATCACCTGCGCGACATGGTGCGCGATATACCGCTAGACCGCCTGATGGTGGAAACCGACTGCCCTTACCTACTGCCCCGCAATTTGCCTGCTAAATTGAAGGGACGCCGCCACGAACCAGCGCTACTGCCCTGGATTGTTAAAGAAATAGCCCGCTGGCATGACGTGAGTGATACCGAGCTTGGCGTGGCGACCACTCGCACCGCCCAGCGTTTTTTCCGAATTGAAGCGGACGCTTAAAAGGAGCAACTGCGTGGCTGACTATCCTGGATTTATTGCCATTGAAATAGGCGAAGATAATGGCTTGCCGCTCTCTATTGCGTGGTCGTTACCCGACGGACGAATCAAACAAACGCTGATCCAGCCGGACGACAGCTGGATCACCGAAGATAGCAATGTGATGGGCGCTTACAGCATTGAGGAGTTAGAGAGCCTAGGCGTCAGCCCTCTAGATGTGATTCGTGAATTAGAGAACGACCACTTCTCTGCCACGCTATACACCAGCGATAACGGCGAAGATGAGGCCGCGCTGGCGCGTTTGTTTGACACCTACGGCCTGGACCCTTTTGTAGAGCTGGCACCCGCAGGGGTACTTTACGATCAGATCAGCTCTAGTGAATGGCACCGCCTACGTAGCGAGATGTTTAACGACTTGGGCTTAGAGCCAATGCGTCCAGAGCACGAAGTTAAGGTGATGCTCACGTTGCACCAACAGCTTAATGAAAAAGATTAAGCGCTAACTTCAGTGGCTGCTAGCAGCGCTCTGCCTGCGGCTATTGCCTGTTCCAACGTATCGCCCTGCTGATAGTAGCGCGCCAAGGCTAAGTAAAACGCATTGGCGCGTTGCGGCAACCCTTCTGCTAAATAGCGCTGCGCCCGGGCAGCGACTCTCTGCGCAAAGGCATCTCGATCTACCTCTACTTCGCCCCCTAGGTTATCCACGCTCACGTGGAAGGTACGCCCGCAGGCCTGGGTGAATAGCTGTTCCAGCGCCTGAGGAGCAATTTCAGCATTTTCGAATGCTTGCTGCTCTTGGGCGTTACGGCCATCGGGCAAGTACCAATAGCCATAATCTTCTAACAGTCGCCTTTCTTTACCCGCAATACACCAATGGCTGATTTCATGTAGCGCACTGGCAAAGTAACCACGCGCAAAAATGACCTGATGATAAGGCGTTTGATCGGTGGCTGGTCGATACAGCGGCTCATCGCCTCCTTTTATCAAACGCGTCTGGTAATGCGCCGCAAAGACGCCATCAAACAGCGCCATAATATCGCCCAGGGTCCAACGCTCTTGCTCTTCAATCACCATATTGCCACTTTTCCCATGCATTTCGCGCAGTATACCCGCTGTGGCTTAGCCAGCTAAAGAGGAGACAGCAAAGCGCAGCGACTCCTGCTACTCTATCGGCCTTTCTTAGGTCTCTTGGCTAAAGGGGAGCCATACCTTGGGCGGCTTTACTAGCGATATCAAATCCATCTATTGGCCAGAAACTCGCACACTTGTTGCGCTGGCCTTGCCTATTTGCGGCGCTCAGCTAGCCCAGGCGGGCATGAGCGTTGTCGATGTCATGATGACAGGTAGACACAACGCAACGGACTTAGCCGCCGTATCAGTGGGCTCAAGCTTATGGATGCCGCTGATGCTGTTTATGACCGGCACGCTGATGGGGCTAACGCCGATCGTGGCGCACTTATTAGGCGGCCAGCGCAATAACGATATACGCCCAGCCGTACATCAAGCCCTTTGGGTGGCGTTGGCATTAGGCATCACTGCCGCTGGTTTATTATGGGTCGCCGTTACACCTATTTTTGAACTGATGAACGTTCCTCCTGGTGTTGCACAGGAGTCGGCGGCTTATCTAAGCGCCGTTGCTTTTGGAATGCCTGGGATCGCGCTTTTTCAAGCGTTACGCGCCTTTTCAGATGGCATGAATCATACTCGCCCTGCTCTCTGGATCAGCCTTGTGGGCCTTGCCGTTAACATCCCCTTTAACTATTTGCTCATTTACGGTGGTGATGGCCTAGTCAACCTATTGGGTACTGGCATCCCTAATAGCTTGCAACAGCTACCGGCGCTGGGGGCTTTTGGCTGCGGTATTGCCACCGCTATTTCGATGTGGACAATGGCCATCGCGATGGCGCTTTATACAAGGCGCGGAAACACCTACCGCAGCGTTTCACTTTGGGAGCAGCTTACGCCGCCACAATGGGCGGGCATTCGTGAACTTGTGGTGGTGGGTGTGCCTATCGGCGTCGCGATTTTTGTTGAAGTCACTCTATTTACTCTGATCGCGCTTTTTATAGCCAGCTTTGGAGAAGTTACTGTAGGTGCGCACCAAATCGCCCTCAGTTACACCACCATTCTGTTTATGCTGCCCATGTCGTTAAGCATGGCGTTGACCGTTCGAGTAGGTAATACGCTGGGCCAGCGACGCTTAGCCATGGCACGTAAAGTTGCCTGGAATGGCATTACGATTAGCGTCATTGTTGCGGCGATCAATAGCACGCTATTGTGGTTTACGGCCCCAACAGTGATTTCGCTATACACATCAAATACTGAGATTCAGGCATTAGCATTAACTATTATCGCGCTAGCGGTTATTTTTCAGCTGTCGGATTCTCTGCAGGTAAATTTAGCAGGGGCCTTACGAGGCTACAAAGACACGCGCATTGTCATGGTCATTACCGTGCTCTCTTATTGGATTGTGGGCTTAGGGGGCGGCCACTGGTTAGGAACCTATGGCTTGGGAGGTGTGTCTGAACCAATGGGTGTACACGGTTACTGGATTGGGCTGATTGCTGGTCTCAGCACAGCCGCTATATTGCTGGCTTGGCGATTAAAAACGATCAGCCAACAGGAGTAATCCATGCCCCCCAAGCAACGTTACGGCAAGTGGCTAGCCGCTTCGGCGAGCCTATTTCTGGTGGGATGTGGTGATCACAGCGCCGATCAAGCCTGGCGCAGCAGTCTGAACAGTGGCTGACCCACGTCAATCAATTAATTGACGTTCACCCTATTTCCTCCCCTGAGGCTATTACGGCCTATCAAACTTCGTGGCTCTCTATGAGTGAGTAACCCTGAGGCACCTTGACTACAATTTCAGAATGCTTTGGAGGAGCGCCAGCAACTAAAAGCGGCATTTTCTGCCTGTGATGTCGATTAAAAATCATGTTTACGCTTAACCTCGCGCTCAAGCTGTGCTATTGGTGAAGGTAGCGGCAGGCGGTGTTCACTGTCTGCCAATGTCGTGACCACGCAGTACAAGGAGGGACACCATGGGCGCACCCCTGTCAACTCGCTCTGCCCAGGTCATCGACCTGGAAACCGTGCGTCAGCGTCAGCAGGCGCGAAAGTGTTTAGTTCGTTTAGCACCAGAGCTAGATGGCTTAGAGATGGTCTACCAGCTCGCTGCGAGTCCCGACACCTACTACGGCCTGCCCATTCTTGCCTGGGGGCTTAGGGAAGATGGCAACGTTGTGGGGCTTGTTCCTTGGATGGAGTCGCTGGCGGCCTGCCATGAGCTGGATAGCCATGAAAGTGGTTTCTTCGTCGGCTACCGAGACCCTGAAACCGACGAAATTTTCGAGCTTCCCCCTGACCATAAGTATGATGAGCTAAACGCCGCTGCCAGCTATTTTGAGTATGAGGCTTCTAGCGAAATTACGCTGATTCAACAGCTTCCTGATACTTTGGGCACACATGCACTCTGCATGAACCACCCTAATGCGCCATGGCACATGAAGCCTGTGTACGGATGGCGGCTGTATAGTGATGGCAGCATAGAAGCGATGGTGGCAGACGAGCAAAAAGCCACCATGACCCCCATTTTACTGGGCGACAAGTGCTTGTACGACGCGCATTCTCGGCATCAAACCGTCTATTTCTTCCAACGCCATATTGCTAATCGCATTCTGGAAGAGGATCCAGCCACGCTTGAGGCACTCGCCATGATGGTAGTGCCGAGTAGTGATCATGCTTAGCGATAATAGGCAAGGCGCTACACCCTTAGTCGTTGAGCGCCTTGCTTTGGCTCCACAAGATCACGCTAAGCGGATAAAGTAGACGTACTGATCGTCTGCGATATTTTTATCTATCAGCTCGTGCCCTAAAAATTGACAAAATTTTGGCACATCGCGCGTAGTCGCAGGGTCGGTTGCCACGACCTTCAATACTTGGCCTGCTGTCATATCACGGACTTTATTATGCATCAGCATAATAGGCTCAGGGCAATACAGCCCGGTGGTATCTAGTTCAGCGTCAAACGCGTTGTGGTCATCGGTATTATCAGTCATCGACTCTCTCGGTTAGGAAACAGACACTATGATAAAAATCATCATTGAACGGCGCATTATGCCCGGTTTAGAGGACGAATATGAACAAGCAGCGCGCGAAGCAATGCGTGTGTCACTGGGCGTTAGAGGCTTCGTTGGTGGTGAAACCTTGGTTGAGCTTGGCCACACAGACCGCCGTTTAATGATTACCAAATGGCGCGACTTGCGCGCTTGGAAAGAGTGGCACGCCAGTGAAGAGCGCGCCATGGCAATGCAGCGTATTTTACCGCTACTTACCGAAGACGAAACCATCCGCATTTATGAGCCAGGCTACTAGCCCAGCGGCGGATACCTGCCAGGTTAGTGAGCCAGCCTAACGTATACCGTCACCTCTTCCCGATCATGGTAGAGGTGGCGACAACGAATAGTGGCCCCTACGCCCGCTGTCGCTAACGCTTCTTCTAGCGTTGTCAAACAGCGAGTTACTTCATCCCAGCGCTTTTTCATCGGCAGCTTGAGGTTAAAAATGGCCTCCCGGCACCACTTGCGCGTCAGCCAGCGCTCAACCATGGCCAAGACCCGTACTGGCTTGTCGACGATGTCACACACCAGCCAGTCCAAACGCTGGGGCGGCTCCCAGGTAAAGCCATCTTCACGTAGGTGATCGATCTGCCCGGTGGCCATGAGCTGTTTGTCCATTGGGCCGTTATCGATGGCATAGACATACATACCACGCTGCACAAGCTGCCATGTCCAGCCACCTGGCGCTGCGCCTAAATCAGCCGCCTGCATATGCGTAGCTAGGCGCTCGTCCCACTCTCCTCGGGGGATAAACTCGTGCCAGGCTTCTTCGAGCTTCAACGTTGAACGGCTAGGTGCTCTGGATGGAAAACGCAGGCGACGAATTCCGTTAATTAACTCACTGCGGTTATCGGGAAAGCTCATGCCTAGCTGCACACGATCACCGTCTGTCCAAAAAATATGCAAGCGGCGAGCCCCCGCCTTACCCCGTAATGCACCACGCTTTTTCAACATACTCTGAAGAGGTTTTGTCAGCGCTTTAATTAATCCGGCTAGCGCTTTGCCATCATTAGTATCCGGCGTTTCGTGCCAAATTTCTTCAAAGCTCCAGCGGCTTGCTTTGACCTGATCTAAAATCGCCGTAAGCCGATCATCCCGAGACAGGGTCAACGCGGGCAGCGCTGCTAAACTTTGCCTCGCAAATATGAGCCGTTTAAAGGCTGCCTGACGGTGTAAATCATTTATCGCCTCGCCATCATGGCGCGTTAAACTTACCCAGCCTTCACCTTGCATCGGCTCACAGGGAACCCCCTGTTGCTTCGCATGGTGCTGCATCTCTGCCAACGCATCGTGTTCAAAACCTGGCCGGCAGTAAACAAGCCATGACGTGGGTACCGTGTCACTCACCTTTCACCTCTAACATAATCTGCAACCCATAAACGCGATATAACAGCTTGCTCGCGTAGCGGCCTGCATCATAGCACTTTATGCGCACCTCACTCTAAGCGCGTCGTCTTTTCGTTCGAAGTGTCGTACACTACTAGCTTGATATCTCGACAGTCCTTTCTTTATGGAGAGGGCTTTTTTTATGTCATTCAATACCATTTGTATAACGACGCAACCAGCCTTTTGCTACTGCGTTTGCCAAGGAGAGCATCATGGGGCAGCGACCTCCCCTTATAATCAATCGACTTGATGCAGACCGCTTGCAGCGCCTGATTGATGCAGCGACTGAAAAGGATCAAATGGTGGCCGAGCTGTTACAAGATGAGCTTAGTCACGGGGAAATAGTCAATCCCGAAGAGATTCCTGATAACGTTGTGAGCATGAATAGCCAAATTCAGTTTACCGATCTCACCCGTAATCAGCAGATGGTACGTACACTGGTTTACCCGCACTCTCTCGGTAACACCGAAGATGCCATCTCCATTATGGCCCCCATCGGTGCTAGTCTTTTAGGTGTGAAGGTAGGCGATACTATCGATTGGCCACTGCCTAACCAACAGGCAACCCGTTTACGGGTAGACGCCATTCTATGGCAGCCTGAACGCGAGAAACAGTACCACCGCTAATCGTTTAGTAACCTATTTAGCCGCCCCTAACGGGCGGCTTTTTATTGCCGATCCCCCCGGACGGAGCATGCCCACAGCAAAAAGCCCCGAACATACTGTGTTCGGGGATTTTCTTCGGCGCAACAAAAAACCCAGCCGTTTGGCTGGGTTTTTTGCGGTATAAGTGCCTGACGATGACCTACTCTCGCATGGGGAGACCCCACACTACCATCGGCGCTAAGCGGTTTCACTGCTGAGTTCGGCATGGGATCAAGTGGTTCACGCTCGCTATGGTCGTCAGGCGTAACGGGTAATGCATATCATGCTGGGCGTCATTGACGTGTTTTGTGATCGTCTCTTGTCAGCAAGCGCCTTGGCTTGCTGCTGCGTATCCGGTTTTCGTTATCACTGCGACCAGACCCCTTGGGTGTTATAGGGTCAAGCCTCACGGGCCATTAGTACACGTTAGCTCAACGCCTTGCAGCGCT